>DATLZA010000174.1 GCA_035574235.1 Planctomycetota bacterium
AGGTCATCTCTCTCCTCGTGAAATTCTCGACTCCCTCGCTCCCCACACCTATGATCCTGGAGTGCTCTCCCTTCCTCCCGTTCTCCTCGACGACCTCCTCGAGATCCCCCACCCTGGTAACCATGTATCTGAATCACCCAGGCCGTAAGCCCGAAGGGCGTTGACAAGGACCCCGGAGAACCTATAATCGGCCCGAAACCGGCGGCAGATGCCTACCTACGATTATGCCTGCTCCGCGTGCCGTCACCGGTTCGAGCGTTTTGAGTCGATCCGAGACGACGGGCCCAAGGAATGTCCCCGGTGCGGGCGCCGGAGGGCGCGCCGGCTTTTGGGCACGGGCGGGGGCCTGATCTTCCGGGGGAGTGGGTTCTACACGACCGACTACGGGCGTTCGACGGGCGGCGGCGAAACGTCGCGGAAGGACGGTCACGAGGGAAAGGAGCCCAAGAAATGAGAGAGCTCAAGGGGGACTGGCGCGACCTCTTCAACGGTTTCATGGTCGCTCTGGACCTTCGCAAGTGCTTCCTGGCCCTCTGCGGGATCGTCGTCACGATCGTCCTGTGCGGAGGAATGACGATCGCGCTGGGGAACTGGCTCAACCCGCCCGCGGTTCAGCCGCCGAGCGATCTCGTGCTTCACAACTGGTGGCGGACGCAGTGCGAGGCCTGGCACGTGATCTACCAGGGCAAGCCGCTGGTGGCTCTGGCCTACAGTGTGGCGTTCGTGCTCCTCTTCGTGGCCATCTGGTCCTATTTCGGCGGCGCCATCGCGCGAATCGCCGCCTACGAGGTGGCCAAGGACGGGGAGCGGATCGAGACGCGCAAGGCGCTTGAATTCTCGCGCAAGAAGTTCTGGTCCTTCTTCTGGGCGCCCCTCATCTGCGCGATCGGATTTCTTTTCTTCGCGTTCTGCAACTACGTGGGCGGGCTGGTCGGGCGGGTTCTCGATTTCATCTGGATCGGGGCGCCTCTGGTGGCGTTGCTCCTGCCCCTGGCGATCCTTTCCGGCTTCATCATGACGCTCATCCTGATCGGCACCTTCGCCGGCCTGCCCCTGTTCACTCCGGCGGTGGCCGCGGAGGGCACCGATTCCTTCGACGCCGTCAGCCGCGGGTTCAGCTACGTCTACTCCCGCCCCTGGCAGTACCTGGGGTACCAGATCGTGGGGGCCGCGTACGGCTACGTTTCGATCGCCTTCGTCATTCTCTTCGCGATCGCCATGTGCCATCTGGGCCTCGAGGCGGGCGAAGAAGGCTTCAAGCTGTTCGGGCTGCTGAAGTCCGATACCGACTTCGAGGACATCTCGAACGCCTCCTGGAAGCTCATTCTTTCGGAGGCGCACCGGAGTCCGGCGACGTACGCGTGGGATCCCCTGTCGATCGTGGCCGATCCGAGCCCGTACGGCCGCCTGCAGGTTCTGGCCAATCAGATCGTGGGGGTGAATTACGAGTCCGCTCCCGCGCTCAAGAGCGGACACGTCGTGGCCCACGTGCTCGTGACGATCTGGCTGGCGATCACGCTGGGACTCGCCCTCGGATACGTGGTGAGCTACTTCATCTCCCAACAGACGATCATTTATTACATCCTGCGCAAGAAGGTGGACGGGATCGAGATGAACGAAGTCTTCGAAGAGCAGGAGGAGGAGGCCAAGGGGACTGCGCCGGAGCCGGCGCCCTCCTCCTCGGCCGCTCCGGCGTCGGCCCCGCCCGAGAAGCCTTCCGCCCCGCCGCAGGAAGAGAAGAAGTAATCACCCCCGCCGGGGCGCCGGATCCCGCGCCGGAACCCGGCGCTCCCATGCCCGGTGGAGGGCCTGGCCTGCCGCGAGGACGAGCGGCAGCAGCGCCAGCGAGGCCAGGACGTCGACCACGTAGTGGTACCGCAACGCCACGGTGGCGAACACGCATCCGGAGGCCGGCACCAGCGCCGCCCAGAAGAACTTCCGCAGCGATCCCCACGAGAACCACAGCACCAGAAGCGACATCAGCGTGTGCCCGCTGGGAAACGCGTCCGGCATCCGCCATTCCATGGCGAGGATGGCCGCGTGCGCGCGCCGGCCCAGGAACCAGCCGTCCAGAACCGGGGGCCTCGAAGGATAGAAGTGGTGGGGTCCGATGGCGGGCACGAGGAGGTAACCCAGGTACGAAACGTAAAAGCCGGTGAGAATCACCGTGACGTACCGGCGGAGCGTTTCCCATTCCCCGCGCGCGTAGAGAATCCCCCCCGGCAGGAGAATGGACGGGAAGTAGAACCAGTAACAGGCATGGAGGAAATCCATGGCCAGGGGGTGGAACGAGAGAAAAAAAGCGTCCACGTCGCCGAACCAGCGGCGGTCGAGGTCCGCCAGGAAACGGTCGTATCGATGGTCGTCGAACGGATGGACCTGGGGCACGAGGTAATGAAGCTCGCGGAACGAGGCCAGGACGATCAGAACCACGTACCAGTAGCGGCAAAAGGTCCAGAAGCGTCCGCCGAACCGCCGATGGGCCCAGACGAGAAGCGCGATGAGAATGAGAACCAGCGCATGGTAGCCCAGATAGAGGGCCGCCCCCGGCGGGCGGAAGACGACGACCACGGCCGTCAGGATGGCCGCGTATCCCAGGATCACCAGGTCGAATGCGTACAGGTTTTTCATGTCCGAAGCGGGGCTCCCCCTACGGGCCCCGGAGCCGGGCCGCCGCCACCACGGCCGCCGTCTCGATGCGCAGCGTCGTCGGACCGAGCGATCCCCGGCGGGCGAACCGGGCTTGCTCCTCGGGCGTCAAGCCCCCCTCCGGGCCCACGACGACGGCTCCTCCCTGGCCGCCCGGAAGCGGCGCCTCCGCCCCGGGGCTGGCCAGCCACCAATCGGAAGGGATCTCCTGGAGAGGGCGCTCGGGCGCCACCCGCAGGAGCGGCGCGCCGGACTGCTTGGCCGCGGCCAGCGCGATCTTCTCCAGGCGCCGCCGCCGCCCTTCCCCGAGCGAAGCCACGCTCCGGGCGAACCGCACCGGCACGAATTCCGAAACGCCCAGCTCCGCGAGCTTCTCGATCATCCAGTCCAGGCGGCTTCCTTTGGGCACCGCGGAGGCCACCGTGACGGCCGGAAGTCTCACCGGAGGCAGGCGCTCCCGAAGCCGGACGGTCACCCGGCCGTGGACCGACTCAATCTCCCCCCGCCACGCCTCGCGGCCGTCGAAGACGGTTACCGTATCCCCGGGGCCCAGGCGAAGAACGCGGACGGCGTGGCGCGCCTCCCGGGGCGGGAGGACCACGGGATCCTCGATCCGTTCGACGAAGAACCGGGGCATGGACGCCGGATTCTACGGGGGGCCGGCGAAGAAAGTAAAGAAACCGCGGGGGGTTCGGATCCTTTTCGCCCGGCGCGTCGTTCTTGGATTGGAGGGGGCGCTCGAGTTAGAATTTGCGTTTGGAGCGGGCCGAATCGGGGGGCGTCCCGGAGGTGTTATTCTCATGATGAGACGGATGGGCCTCCTTTTCTTCCTCGGAGCGGCCGCTTCCGCGGCCCGCGCCGACGAGGTCGTGCTCCGCAACGGAGCCGTCTTCTCGGGCGTCGTGCGCGAGGAGGCCGACCGCGTCGTCGTCGAGATCGACGCGGGGACGATGACCTTCCGGCGGGCGGACGTCCGCGAGATCCGGCGGACGGAAGACCCCCTTCAGGAATTCGAGCGGCGCCTGCGCGCCGCCGCGGATACGGAGGCGTATTACGAGCTGGCCCTCTGGGCGCGCGAGCGGGGTTTGACTTCCCGGGCCCAGGAGCTTTTCCGGAAGGTCGTCGCTCTGGAGCCGGAGCACGAGGGAGCCCGGAAGGCTCTCGGGCACGAGAAAATCGAAGGCCGCTGGATGGAGCCGGAGGAGGCGATGGTGGCCCGCGGCTTCGTCAAGATCGACGGCCGGTGGCTCAAGCGCGAAACCGCCGAGATGCTTCTGGCGCAGGAGCGCCTCCATCGGATGGAGGTCGAACGGCGGCAGTCGGAGGAACGGATCGCGCGGCTGCGGAAGGAAGTGGAGATGGCCTGGGTGGCGGTCGAGCGCGAGCGGATCGAGCTGGAACGCGAGCGGGGCCTGAGGCCCGTGCTTGTTCCGGGGGTGGGGATTCTTCCCGTCTGCCCGCGCCCGGTTCGGCCCGGTCCGCAGGTTCACGCGCCGGCGCCCGCCGCCCCCCCTCCTCCGGTGGCCGTCCACTGGGACCGGGTCCGGAGCGACGCCTTCGGGCGCCAGGGGATCTTCGGGGGGGTGAGCCGGGATTCCGCGCCGGGCGGGGCAGGGAAGCGGTCGGAGGAGGAGCCATGTTCGGTCATCCGGCGCTGACGGCGGCGATGCTCCTGGCGGTCGCGCCGGCCGTCCAGGAGCCCGGCAAGGACGCGGACGAAGAGGCCAAGGCGAAAATCGCGGAGTTCCGCAAGGAGCTCAAGAACTGCAAGACGGATCAGGACGTCGCCCGGGCGCTCGGGATGCTGGAGGAGCCGCAGCATCCGCGCCTGCTGGCGGAGCTCAAGACGTGGCTGTCCAAGCCTTCGACGGAGGTGGCCATCGCGGCGGCCGAGAAGATTTCCAGGTACAAGAAGGACAAGGAAGCCGCCGACGCCCTTTTGAACGCCGCAGGGTCGCGCAAGGACAAGGACGCGATCGTGCGGTGTCTGCGGTACGCCGGCGACGTGGGCTACAAGCCGGCGACCGCGAAGCTCACGGGGTATTTCAAGCATCGGGAAGTGGAGGTGGCGCGCGAGGCGGTCGATTCCTGCGGAAAGCTGCGCAGCCGCGAGGCGGTGGATCCCCTCATCGGGCTCCTGCGGGAGCTCGAAGGGATCCGCGAGTCGCAGCCGGGCACGGGCGGAGGCCTGGGCGGCCTGGCGGGAGGAGGGGGCCTGGGGGGCATGCAGGAAGAGCAGCAAAAGCGCAAACGCGAACTGACCCCGGCGGTGCTTTCGGCCCTTTCCAGCATCACGGGGCAGAAGTTCGAGACCGCCGCCGACTGGCTCGGCTGGTGGCGCAAGAACAAGTCGACGTTCAAGGAACCGGAGTAGGAGGCGCGACATGATCGCCCACGTCTTGCTGCTGGCGGCGGCGCTGGCCGCCGGGAACGAAAAGGAAGCCGACGAGGCGCTTCATCGGTTCAAGGCCAATTACCGGAACCCCTCCGCGCCGGCGCGGGCGGCGGCGGTGTCGGAACTGGCCCGCGTGCAGCACGAGAAGGTGCTCAAGCAGCTCGCGATGCTTCTGACGAGCGACGTATCCCTCGTGCGCCAGGCGGCGGCCAAGGGCCTGGGAGGGTTCTCGGAACACAAGCGGCTGGCGGGGGCTCTCCTCCGCGCGGCCATCGGGCCCAACTCCAAGGAGCCCGACGTCGTGGCGGCGATCTTCGAGGCGCTCGGCAATCTCGACGATCCGGAGGCGATTCCGCTTCTTCGCGATCACTTCGACGATCGGGATCCCAAGATCGCCAAGGCCGCGCTGGCGGCCGTCGGCACCATGCGCGACGCCGCGTCCGTCGAGCCCATCATCGAACGGATGAAGAAGTGCGAAAAGGTGATGGCGTCGGACGCGAAGGTGGACAAGGACAATCGTGATCAGGCCAAGGAGATCGTCGGCGTGTGCATCAAGGCGCTCCAGGCGATCACCAAGGAGAGGTGGACGACCTCCAAAGAGTGGGAAATCTGGTGGGGCCGCAACAAGGCGACCTTCAAGGTGGATCCGGAGGAAAAGGACACCCCGAAGGAGGACAAGAAGAAGTAGTCCCGCCTCCGGCGCGGCGGGCGGACGTTGAGAACGCCCCGCGGATGCCCTATAGTAGCCCGTCATGGGCCTCCGGCGCCGGATCCTGATTTCCTTTCTTCTTCTTTTTGCGGCGGTCTTTGCGGCCACGCTGGTCGCCTCGACGCTCCTGGTCGCCCACGCCGTGGAGCGCCGCCTCGCGGCGCAAACGGGGTATCTGGCGCGGCTGCTCGAGGAGAATCCGGACTTCTACCGGGGCAAACTCGGGTTTCTCGAACGGGCCTACGGAGCGCGTTCGGTGCGCGTGGTTCCCCGGGGGGAGGGGGCCGGCGGGCCGGGCGTCTTCCGCGCTCCCCTCGGGCCCGATCGGGAACTCGTGATGGCCTACAGCCCCGAGGTCGTCTCGGCGGAGAAGCGGGAGGCGGTCAAGCCGTTTCTCTTCCTGGGGGCCGCGGGGCTGGGGCTCGTCGTCGCGCTGGGAGTGATCACCGCCCAGATGGTGGCGCGGCCGCTGGAGCGCCTCGCGGCGCAGGCGCAGGCTCTGCCCGTGCGGGACGTACGGCCCGTCGGCGGCGGGCCGGAGCTGGATCGTCTCGTCGAAGCGATGAACCGGATGCTCTCGGAGGTGCGCCGGTCCGAGCAATGGGCCGTCATGGGCCGGATGGCCGCCGGAGTCGCCCACGAGATCCGGAATCCCCTCTCGTCGATGAAGATGACCGTCCAGATGCTCCGGAAGGAAGCCCGGGACGTGGAGCCGTACGACCTTCTTCTCCGGGAGATCGAGCGTCTGGAGCTGACGGCGGCGGAGCTGACGGGGACGTCGCAGCCGCTGCGCAAAGAGCCCGCGCGGCTCGAAGCCGTGGTGGACGAGGTTCTGGAGCTCATGCGGCGGCGGCTGGAGCACCTGGGAATCCGGGTCGAGAGGCGCTATGAACCCGTGCCGCCCGTTCCGGTGGATGCGGCGCGGTTCAAGCGGTGCGTGATGAACCTGCTTCTCAACGGAGCGCAGGCGATGCCGGAGGGGGGAACGCTCGCGGTCGCGCTCGGGACCCGGGACGGCCGCGTGCGGCTCGAGGTCACCGACGAGGGCGGCGGAGTGCCCCCGGACGTGCGCGACCGCATCTTCGAACCCTTTGTGACGACCAAGCAGGACGGCGTGGGGCTGGGCCTGGCCCTGACGCGCCGCATCGTCGAGGATCACGGGGGGCGGATCGGCTTCGAAGCGGCCCCTCGCGGGACCACCTTCTGGATCGAGCTGCCCCATGCCTAAGATTCTGGTCGTCGACGACGAGGAATCCATCGTCTGGGCCTTCCGGCGCCTGGTCGAGGGGATGGGCCACGCCTTTCTGGCGGCGCCCACGGCGGAGCGGGGGCTGGAGCTGGTGCGCCAGGAGCGGCCGGACGTGGTCTTCCTGGACGTGAAGCTGCCGGGGATGAGCGGCCTGGACGCCCTGGAGGAGGCGCGGCGGGCCTGCCCGGGGGCGAAGTTCGTGGTGATCACGGCGCACGGCTCGCTCGACGCGGCGATGCGGGCGATGAAGCTGGGGGCGGTCGAGTACCTGGCCAAGCCGGTGGACCTCGAGCGCGCGCGGGCGATCGTCGAAGCGGCGGTGCGGGGTCCGGCGCTCGATCCGGACGTGGAGCGCCGGCGGGGCGCCCGAACGGGCGCGGGGGAGATCATCGGCACGAGCGCGCTCATGCAGGAGGTCTTCAAGAAGGTGGCCGCGGCGGCGCCGAGCGAGGCGAACGTCCTTTTCGTCGGCGAGAGCGGGACGGGCAAGGAGCTTCTGGCGCGGGCGGTCCATTACCACAGCGCGCGCGCCGGCGGGCCCTTCGAGGCGATCAACTGCGCGGCGATTCCGGAGACGCTGCTCGAAAGCGAGCTTTACGGCCACGAGCGCGGCGCCTTCACGGGGGCCGTCCGGCGCAAGCCGGGGAAGTTCGAGGTGGCCGACGGGGGCACGGTCTTTCTCGACGAGGTCGGGGAGCTTCCGGCGTCCGCGCAGGCGAAGCTCCTGCGGTTCCTCGAGGAGCGCCGGTTCGAGCGGGTGGGCGGCACGGAGGGGGTGCGCGTGGACGTCCGGATCGTGGCGGCCACGAACCGCAACCTGGAGGAGCGCGTCCGCGAGGGCCGCTTCCGCGAGGATCTCTACTTCCGGCTCAACGTGGTCAAGATCGAAATCCCGCCCCTGCGGGAGCGCAAGGAGGACCTGCCGGCCCTCGTGGCGCACTTCCTGGACCTGGCGGGCGGGGCCGGGATCACGCGCGAGGCGATGGCCGTCCTGGAGCGTCACTCGTGGCCGGGGAACGTCCGCGAGCTCCGCAATGCGATCGAGCGCGGCGTGGTGCTCGCCCGCGGCGGGCCCATCCGGCCCGAGCACCTGCCCGAGACGGTGCTTTCCGCGCGGGGGCCGGAGGAAAAGGACCTCGACGCGCGGGTGCGGGAGGCCGTCGAGCGCCTGATGGCGGAGGGCACGCCCGGGGAGCTTTTCCGCCAGGTCGAGGCGCGCTGGGAGAAGGCGGTTCTCCGGAAGGCGCTCGAAATCACCGGCGGCAACCAGGTGAAGGCCTCGGAGCTTCTGGGCATCAACCGGATGACGCTCCGCAAGAAGATCGAGCAGTACGGCCTGTAGCCGGCGCGAGGATCCGCACCGCCCCGGGCAGGATCTCGAATTCGGCCGGCAGAAACCCGCCGGGGTCGCCGTCCACCTCGACGGGCACGGGGCGGCCGTCGGCCGATTCCAGCCGCACCCGCCGCGCCGCGTGGAAGGTCACATCCCGCATGCGGGGCATGCGCCCGAACAGGCGCGCTACGAGGGCCGCCCAGAAGAGCCGCAGGATGTCGCGATGCCGCCGGGCGTGCTGGACGAGAACCTCGAAGCGGCCGTCGTCGGGCCGGGCGCGGGGGGTGAAGACGAGCGGCCCGCCGTAGGAGGCCACGTTGGCGACATGCACCCAGGCGGCGTCGCGGGTGAGCGCGACGCCGTCGAGCGCGACGGCGATGCGCGGGATCGGATAGCCGAGGATCGATTTGAGGCCCCAAAGGACGTAGCGGGCCATGTTCCAGAACGAGCCCGAGGCGACGCCGGCCGGCCGGCGCCGCGCCGCGTGGAAGGCGTGGACCACGTGGGCGTCGTAGCCCGCCCCGGCGAACAGCAGAAACCGGCGGCCGCTTCCGCATTCCCGGCCCAGGTCCCAGGCGACCGAGCGGCCTTCCGCCACGACGCGCGCCACGCCCTCCGCGCACCGCGGGAGCCGGAGTTCCTTGGCCAGGACGTTGGCCGTGCCGCCCGGGATCATGAAAAGGGGCGGCGCGCCGGTCTCGGGAAGGCCGTTGACGACCTCGTTGACCGTCCCGTCGCCCCCGCCGCAGCCGATCGCGGCGCAGCCGCGGGCCTCGGCGGCGCAGCGCCGCGCGTCGCCGGCGAAGCGCGTCTCGTGCAGGTCCACGACCCTTCCGCGGCGGCGGAGGCGGTCGGCCACCCGGCGGGCGAGCCTTCCGGCGCGGCCGCCTCCGGAAAAGGGATTGGCGACGATTCGGATCGGATCCGGCACGGGCCCGATTTGACCACAAAGGCAACGTCCGATCAACGCGCAGGCGCCGCCGCCGGAAATGCTGCTTCGACCGGCGGGGCCCGATATAATAGGCAGGACATGACCTGTTCGCGATGCGGCGCGGCGCCGCCTCCCGGAAGCACGTTCTGCAACCGCTGCGGCGCGGCGCTCGGGCAGGCCGCCCCCGCGGCCCCTCCGCCGCCGGAGACCGCTCCGGAAGAGGAACTCTGGAAGGCGCGCCCGTCCCTCAAGGCCCAGGCCCACGCGTGGATCCTCTGGGTTCTCGAGGCGGCGGCCGTGGGCTACGTCTGGTGGGGAGTCCTCTCGGCGGAAATGCGGGGAAATCTCATCGCGCGCCTCGTGTGCGGGAGCGCGGTCGGGCTTCCCCTTCTGGCGCTCCTCTGGACCGGACTTCTGCGCAAAGCCTCCGTCCGCTACCGCCTGACGACCCATCGTCTTTTCCGGGAGGTCGGCATCCTTTTCCGGCAGCTCAACGAAATCGAACTCATCCGGGTGGACGACGTCTCCGTCCGGCAGAACCTCCTGCAGCGCATCTTCAACGTGGGCACGATCACGGTGATCGCCCCGAGCGACGCGACGGAGCCGCGCCTGGAGCTCGAGGGCGTCGAGAATCCCATCGAGGTCAAGGAGGAGATCCGCCGCTGGGTCCGCAAGCGCCGCGAACGGTCCCTCCACCTGGAGTCGCTGTAGTGCCCGCGCCGCGGAACCGGACGCTTTTCCTGACCGACGAGGACCGCCGCGCCCCCGTGCCCGGGCTTCCGCCCGCCCCCGCTCCCGAGGGCATCTACTGCGGCGACGGGATCGAGGGCCTGCGGCGCTCGCCGCCGGCGGATCTCATTTTCGCCGATCCGCCGTACGACCGCGATCCCTCCTGGCATGCCCTATGGATCGAGGAGGCCGCCCGCGTTCTGCGTCCGGGCGGCTCCCTCTACGTATGCTGCGACTGGCGGCTTTCCGGTCCGATCCAGGCGATCCTCGAACGCCGCTTCACGGTCCGCAACCGCATCACCTGGAAGCGCGACAAGGGCCGGGGCGCGCGGCGCAACTGGAAGCAGAACATGGAGGACATCTGGTTCGCCACCAAAGGGGACGGCTACACGTTCAATCTGGTCAAGTGGAAGAAGCGCGTCGTCGCTCCCTACCGCGAGAACGGACGGCCCAAGGACTGGACGCAGGAGCCCGACGGCCGGTGGCGCTGGACCTGCCCGTCGAACATCTGGACGGACCTCTGCGTCCCCTTCTGGTCCATGCCGGAGAATACGCCGCATCCCTACCAGAAACCCGAGAAGCTCGTGGCCCGCGTGCTCGAGGCCTCGAGCCGGCCGGGGGATCTCGTCGTGGACCCCTTCGTGGGCTCGGGAACGACGGCGGTCGTCGCCCGCCGCCTGGGGCGGCGCTTCCTGGGATTCGAGATCGAGCCGGACTGGGTGCGTCTGGCGCTCAAGCGTCTTCGGGAGCGACCGTAAGGACGCGCCCCGTCGCGCACGCCCGGCGCACGGGACACCGGCCGCACCGTGGGACGACCGGACGGCACACCGCCTTGCCGTGCGCCACGAGGACTTCGTTGAGGATCGGCCAAAGCGTTCGGGGAACGAGGGCGGCGAGCGCCCGCTCGGTCTGTTCCGGCGCGCGGGTGCGCACCCAGCCCAGGCGGTTGGCGATCCGGTGGACGTGCGTGTCCACGGGAATCGCCTCGCGGCCGAAGGCGTAGACGAGCACGCAGTTGGCGACCTTGCGGCCCACGCCGGGGATCTCGAGGAGCCCTTCCAGGGTGTCGGGAACCCCGCCGCGCCGGAGGACGTGGCGGGCCGCCGCGCGGACGTAGCGCGCCTTGGTGCGGTAGAAGCCGATGGGTCGGAGGAGCCGCTCGAGGGCGGACGTCCGCGCCCGCGCCAGGGCGGCGGGCGTCGGATAGCGGCGGAAGAGCGCGTCGGTCACCCGGTCCGTGGTTTCGTCCCGCGACCGGGCCGACAGGATCGTGCCCACGAGGTGCCGGAAGGGCCCCACCCCGTTCTCTTTCCAGCCGCCGAGCATCGTGAGCGGGTACCGCCCGCGCAGCGTCCGGAGGATCCACCCGACGCGGGCTCGGGAGGCGGTCATGGGCGAAGCTCGCGCCCCGTCAGGAGGCGGTACGCCTCGAGGTACTTGAGGCTGGTCTTCTCGACGATGTCCGGAGGAAGCGTGGGCCCGGGCGGTTTCTTGTTGAAGCGAATCGATTCGAGATAGTCCCGCACGAACTGTTTGTCGAAGGACGGAGGGGAAATTCCCACCCGATACTCGGCCTTGGGCCAGTAGCGGGAAGAGTCCGGCGTGAGCGCCTCGTCGATGAGGGTGATCCGGCCGTCCACGAGCCCGAACTCGAACTTCGTGTCCGCGAGAATAAGCCCCTTCGTTTCGGCGTAATCGGCGGCTTTGGTGTAGAGGGAGAGCGTGAGCTCCCGGAGGCGCTCGGCGGTCGCGCGCCCGACGGCGGCGACGACGCGCTCGAAATCGATGTTCTCGTCGTGGCCGGAGGCGGCCTTCGTGGCGGGGGTGAAGAGAGGCCGGTCGAGCTTCTGGGCCTGCTGGAGGCCGGGAGGCAGCGGGATGCCGCAGACGGCGCCGGTTTCGAGGTAGTCCTTCCAGCCGCTGCCGATGAGGTATCCGCGGGCGACGCATTCGACGGGAAAGGGCTGGGCCTTGCGCACGAGCATGGCTCGATCGCGCAGGACGTCGGCGTACGGGCGGACCTCGGGGGGCATCTCGTCCACTTCGCACGTGATCATGTGATGGGGAACGCCGAGGAACCGGAACCAGAACTCCGAAAGGCGGTTGAGGACCTTGCCCTTGAAGGGGATTCCGTTGGCCATCACGACGTCGAAGGCGCTGATGCGGTCGGTGGTGACGATGAGGAGCTTGTCCCCAAGGTCGTACATGTCCCGCACCTTGCCGCGGGAGACGAGCGCAAGGCCGGGGAGGTTCGACTGGAGCAGGACGCCTTCGGTCACGGTGCCCCTCTTCGGCAGGTTCGGGGGTACTCTATCCGCCGGCCGGCCGGGTGTCCAGGAATCCGGCGGACTCCTTCAGGCCCGCGGAGGCCGGATCATTTCCACACCTGTTCCGCGATCCGCCGCGCGGCGGCGCGGGGGTCGGCGGGCAGCGCCCCGACGCGGACGGCGAAGGTCGGTGCGCCGAAAGGCTCCTGACGCGCCGGCCGGAAGGGGTCTCCGGCCCCGGCCTCCAGAAGGAAGACCGCGGCGGGCGCGACCGGGTCGCGCGCGAGGCGCGCCTTTCCCACGAAGGCCTCGGCGGAAACCATCATCCGAGCGTCGGACGACGCCAGGAGCCTAAGGAGGATTTCCCGCGCCCGCTCGACCGGGAACCCCCGCAGCGGCCCGTGAGGTTCGGCGGCCAGGGCCGCGTCCTGGACCGCCTGGGCCTTCGCGCGGGCGGCCTCGGGATCGGGATCCGGGACGTTCTCGAACCGGGCGGACAGGACACGGCCCGCGTAGCGCGGGAAGTGTTCCAGGAGCGTCGTGCGCAGATAGAGCCCCTTTTCGATCGGGTGGATCCATCCGCGGTCGTCCACGGCGAACCAGCCTTCGGCCAGAAGACGCGCGTCGGGATACTCCTCGAGCAGACTCCATACGGGCGTCGGATGGATCACTTCGCGCGGATACAGGAAGGCCGCCGCCCGGCCGCCGCGGATCGCCGCCGCGCCATGAAAGATCCGCGCCCCGGGGGCGAGCTTCGCGTCGAGGGCCTCGAGCGCCGACGCCCGGAGGTCCCCGTACCACGAGGTGTTGAAGAGATAGACTTCGCCGAGCGAAGGGGAGACGTAGGAGCCTTCCGGCTCTTCGGGAATGTCGATCATGGCGTGGACCGCAAGATCGGTCCGGCCGCGTTCCGGGGGCGGTCCCACGCGGGCGCGCCACTCGGCTTCGGAGTGGAAATTCTCCTTCCAGAAATCCGCCAGATGGAACGAGTTCGTGAAAAGCCGCAGCCGCCGGCCGAAGAGGACGGCGTCGTGGATGTACGCCTCGCGTCCTTCGAGGGCCCGGCGCGCGTGCGTGCGCAGGCGGTCCCGAAGTCCCGGATCCGAAGCCGGGTCCGGACCGCGCGGGACGCGGCCGCGGGCGGCGGTGACGATGTTGGAGAGTCCGACGAGGATTCCCGGTTTTTCGCAGCTCATAGGCGGTAAAGATGGCAAAGGGCCAGGGCGAGGGCGTCGGCCACGTCGAACTCGGGCGCCTCGCGCAGGCCGAGGGTTGTCTGGACCATCCGCTGGACGAACTCCTTGGGGGCCTGGCCGTTTCCCGTGACGGCGCGCTTGACCTGGGCCGGGGCGTATTCGTAGACGCGCGCGCGCGCCGCGGCGGCGGCGAGCATGCAGACGGCGCGGGCGGCGTTGAGCGTCATCCCGTCGCGGACGCTCCGGCCCACGAACGGCCGCTCGATGACGACGTCGCGGGGACGAAGCCGGCGGAACAGGCGGTCGATGCCCCGGTGGATGTGAAGAAGCCGTTCGGGCAGATCTTTCCCGCGGACGAAAACGGCGCCGCACTCGGCCAGGTCCGGGTCGTGCGGACCGAGGCGGAAGACGGCGTACCCGATGCGCCGCGTGCCGGGATCGACGGCGACGATGCGCGGGGTCATGCGGCTTCCTCCGGCGCCTCGAGCCGGCGGCGCAGGCGCTCGTGCTCGTCCAACATTTCGCGGGGCAGGCGCGCGCCGAAGCGGCGGAAAAAGCGCTCCTGATCCTCGAGTTCGGCGCGCCAGGCGTCGCGGTCGACCGCCAGGAGGCGCTCCATCGTTCCGGGGGGCAGATCCAGGCCCGTCCGATCGATTCCGTCGGCCGGCGGGACGTATCCGATGGGGGTGCGCACGGCGGGGGCTTCGCCGCGGCTGCGGCCGAGGATCCAGCGCAGAACCCGGAGGTTTTCCCCGAAGCCGGGCCAGAGGAACCGGCCGGTCTCGTCGGTGCGGAACCAGTTGACCTGGAAGATGGGAGGCGCTTCGTCGCTCCGGGTCCCCATGCGCAGCCAGTGGCGGAAATAATCGGCCATGTTGTAGCCGCAGAAGGGAAGCATCGCCATGGGGTCGCGCCGGACGACCCCGACCTGGCCGGTGGCGGCGGCGGTCGTCTCCGATCCCATCGAGGCGCCGAGAAAAACGCCGTGGCGCCAGTCGAAGGATTCGAGGACGAGCGGCGCCACCCGCGCGCGCCGCCCGCCGAAGAGGATCGCGGACACCGGAACGCCGTTCGGGTCGTCGAAGCGGGGCGAAAGGCCGGGGCACTGCGAGGCGGGAGCGGTGAACCGGGAGTTCGGATGGGCCGCCGGAGTTCCCGAGGCGGGCGTCCACGGCCGGCCCTGCCAGTCCCAGCAGCGTTCCGGGACGGGACCGTCCATCCCCTCCCACCAGGGAGTGCCGTCCTCCTTGAGCGCGACGTTCGTGAAGATCGTATTGCGCCGGATGGTGGCCATCATGCGCGGGTTGGTGCGGGTGTTCGTGCCGGGGGCGACGGCGAAGAAGCCGTTCTCCGGGTTGATCGCGTACAGTCGCCCGTCCCGGCCGAAATGCATCCAGGCGATGTCGTCCCCAACGGTCCAGACCTTCCAGCCGGGCTGCGAAGCGGGCGGAACGAGCATCGCAAGGTTGGTTTTGCCGCAGGCGCTCGGGAACGCGGCCACGAGGTACGTGACTTCGCCGGCGGGGTCCTCGAGTCCGAGAATCAGCATATGCTCCGCCATCCAGCCTTCGTGGCGGGCCATCCAGGAGGCCAGCCGCAGCGCGAAGCATTTCTTCGGGAGCAGGGCGTTTCCGCCGTAGCCCGATCCGATGCTCCAGACGAGGCGCCGCTCCGGGAAGTGGAGGATGTAGCGACGGTCGGGACTCAGGTCTCCCAGCGAGTGAAGGCCCCGCGCGAAATCGTCGGAGGTCCCCAGCGCCTCGAGGGCCACGCGACCCATGCGGGTCATGATGCGAAGGCTGGCGGCCACGTAGGGGCTGTCGGTGATCTCGATCCCGACCTTCGCGTAGGGGGACCCCACGGGGCCCATGAGGTAGGGGACCACGTAGAGGGTGCGCCCGCGCATGCAGTCGCGGAACAGAGGTCCCACGCGGGACTCCGCCTCGGCCGGGGACATCCAGTTGTTGGTCGGACCGGCGTCTTCGGCGGACTCCGTGCAGATGAAGGTGAGCTGCTCGGAGCGGGCCACGTCCGAAGGGTGGCTGCGGTGGAGGTAGCAGCCGGGATACGCGTCCGGGTTGAGCGGGATGAGCGTCCCGGTCCGGACCATTTCGTCCACGAGGCCGCGGTATTCCTCCTCGCCGCCGTCGCACCAGACCACGCGGTCCGGTCGGGTCACGCGGGCGCATTCCTCCACCCACCGGGAGAGCGCTGGATTGTCGGGGAGGCGCACGTCGCGGTTATAGCAAAGGGCCGTCCCGCTGGCAACGCCGGCTCACCCTCCGGCGCGCGCGGTGACGAACATCGTGCAAAAGTGGCGGGCGTCCGCCCCCAGCCGGCCCGCTCCGAAGCGAAGACCCAGGAGCCCCCAGGCGGCCAGGCGGCGCGTCCAGCGTTCGGCCGCGGGGGCGGTGGGCGCCGGGGCGGGGACGGCCGCCGCGGGCGGGACCC
>DATLZA010000175.1 GCA_035574235.1 Planctomycetota bacterium
GCGGAAGCGGCCCGGGCGCTCGGGGGTCTCGATCTTCTCGTCAACAATGCGGGGCTGGCCGATCCCCGCGGATGGACGGATGATCTCGAGAAGATGACGGACGATCTCTGGATGAGGGTCCTGCGGACGGATCTTCTCGGAGCGTTCAAATGCAGCCGGGCCGCGGCGCGCCTCATGCGGCGGGGGAAGATCATCAACGTCGCTTCCATCCCGGCGCTCGTGGGGGACCGGGAGGGGCTCGTCTACGCCGCCGCGAAGGCGGCCGTCGTCGGAATGACGAAGTCGCTCGCGGTGCTTCTGGCGCCGCGGATCCAGGTGAACTGCCTGGCGTTCGGCTCGCTGGCGACCTCGTGGGTCGAGTGGCTCTCCCCGGCCCGGCGCGCGGCCTACCGGCGGGCGATCCCTCTGGGACGCTTCGGGACGCCGGAGGAGGCGGCGCAGGCGGCGCTCTTCCTGGCGGAAAACGACTGGGTGACGGGCCAGACGCTCGTTCTGGACGGCGGGGAGGCGCGGGTGTGAGGAAGGCGCTCGTCTTGGTCTCCGGAGGGATCGACTCCGCGGTGGCGCTTTGGTGGGCGCGGGACCGGTACCGCGTCACGGCGCTGTCCTTCGAGGGGCCCGCCCGGCCGCGCGGGGAGCGCCGCGCCTGCGGCGAGATCGTGCGCCGCGCGGGCGTTCCGCATCTGACGGTTCCGGCGCCGTACCTGCGGCCGCGTCCGTCGGGATACATTCCGGCGCGGAACCTGGTGTTTCACGGCATCGCGCTGTCCATCGCCGAAGACCGGGGCATGGAGGCGGTTGTGGCGGGGCACAACCGGTCGGATGCGAAGATCTTCGAGGACGCCCGGCCGGAGTTCTTCCGGCGCCTGGAGCGCCTGGCCGGACGCGTCCGGATCGAACTTCCTCTGGCGCACTTCACGGACGCGCAGGTGGTGGCTCTGGGCCTGCGGTGGGGCGTGCCCCTCGAGGCGACGTGGAGCTGCTACCGGAACGGCTCCCGGCCGTGCCGCCGTTGCAGCGCCTGCCGGGATCGGCTAGAATCCTTCCGCGTCGCCGGAAGCGAGGATCCCCATGAAAGTCGGCGTTCTCGAGCATTTCGATAGCATGCATCTCCTGCCGGGCCACCCCAAGTGCGGGGTGCCCCACGGGCACACCTATCGCGTGGAGGTGGTCGTCGAGGGTCCCGTCCGGGACGGGATGGTCGTCGATTTCGACGTCCTCAAGCGGTCGCTCCGCGAGATCCTGAAGACCTACGACCACACGGATCTCAATCGTCTCCTCCCCATGCCCTCCTGCGAAAACATCGCGCTCGATCTTCTGGCCCGGCTCAAGAGCCGGGTTCCGCACGAGAAGATGTCCGTCCGCGTCTGGGAGGGCGACGGCAAGTGGGCCGAGTGCGAGGGGTAGGCCGCCGGGTCGAAAATCCCTCTTGACCCGGCCGGCGGAGCCGGGTAAGGTACTTAGTGTAAGATTGACACTAAGAGGAACCGCCGGATGACGGCCGAAACGGAACGCCGGGAGATCGTGGAGGACATCCTCCGCCTCAAGAAGGAACGGCGGGCGGTCATCCTGGCGCACAACTACCAGCGCGGCGAGATCCAGGACGTGGCGGACTTCCTGGGGGATTCCCTCGGGCTCACCCAGGCCGCGGCCCGCACCGACGCGCGCGTCATCGTCTTCTGCGGCGTCCACTTCATGGCCGAGACGGCCGCGATCATGAACCCCGACAAGATCGTGGTCATTCCCGACCGGGAGGCCGGATGCTCCCTGGCGGCCATGATCTCGGGGGAATCGCTCCGGCGCTGGAAGGCCGAACATCCCGGGGCCGTGGTCGTCTCCTACATCAACTGCACCGCCGAGGTGAAGGCGGAAAGCGACTACATCTGCACGTCCACGAACGCGCTCAAGATCGTCGAGGCGATCCCGCCCGACCGGGAGATCCTCTTCGCGCCCGATCAGTTCCTGGGCACCTACATCATGAAAAGGACCGGCCGCCGCATGCACCTCTGGCCGGGTTACTGTCACGTCCACAACAAGATCAAGACCGACAGGATCCAGGACCTCAAGAAGGAACATCCCGACGCGAAATTCATCATGCACCCCGAGTGCGGGTGCCTGACCTCCTGCATGCCCCTGGCGGACAAGATCGTTTCGACCGAGGGCATCATCCGCACCGTGCGCGAGTCGCCGGAGCGGAAGTTCATCGTGGGGACCGAAGTGGGGATCCTCCACCGCCTGCGCAAGGAGAATCCCGAGAAGGTCTTCTTCCCCGCGGCCGAGGAGGCCTCCTGCGAATTCATGAAGCTCAACACGCTCGAGAAGCTCCTGGCGTCCCTCGAGGACCTCGAATACCGCGTCACGGTTCCCGAGGAGATCGCCCGCAAGGCCCGCCGGGCCATCGAGCGGATGCTCGAAATCAGCGACCCGGGAGGATACGTGCGCAAGCCCGATCCGGCCGATTGACGCCGGTGGTATAGTAGGGCGTGGGGCGAGGCGCGCCCCTCGGGAGGGAACGATGCTCGACCGTGTGGGCGGGGGATTCAAGGAGTACGCGGCGCCGTCGCTGCGGCTGGGACTGGCGCTTGTTCTCATTCTGTACGGCGCGCGGCTCCTGCCGCCGTCGGAGCGCGTCGGGGAGCTCGTCGCCCTCGCCGTCACCCTTCTCGGAGGGCTCTTCATCCTGATCGGCTTCCTCACGAGGTGGGCCGCGGCCGCCGTGCTCGTCTGGTCCGCCTACAAGATCTTCAACGGCCCCGGGACCTCCGCCTTCATCCATTTCCACAGCCAGCTCTGGCTGGCCCTGCTCTCGATGAGCTTCGCGCTGTTCGGTCTGGGCGGCGGGAAGTGGAGCCTGGACGTCTCGAGCAAGCGCAAGAAGGACGAAGGTTAGAGGCACGGAAATCCGGAAAACCCGCTTGGTCCGGCCCGTCCGCCGTGGTAGGCTGAGGCCGTGACCGAGGCGCGCGACGTCACCCCGATTCTTCTGGCCGCCGGGGCCTCCACGCGCATGGGCCGGCCGAAGGCGCTCCTGGATTTCGACGGCCGCACGGTCCTCGATCTGGCCCTGGACGCGGTGCGCGGGCTGGGCACGCCGGTGGTGGTCCTGGGCGCCGCGCGGGAGGAGATCCAGGCGCGCGTGCCGCTCGGCTCGGTGCAGGTCGCCTACAACGACGACTGGGAGCGCGGCCAGACCTCGAGCCTGAAGGCGGGGCTTTCCTGCCTGGCGCCGGCCGCGGCGGCCTTCCTCTTCCACCCCGTGGACTTTCCGCTCGTGAGTCAGGAAGAAGTGGGTCGGCTCGTCGAGGCGTTCCTGGGCTGCAAGGACCCGCGCAAGGCGATCTTCATCCCCTCCTACGGCATGCAGCGCGGCCATCCCGTGCTCTGCCGCCGGGAGCTCGCCCCGGAGTTCCTGGCCCTGCCCGACGACGCTCCCGCGCGCACCGTCATCAACTTCCACCCGCAGAGAATCGCGTACGTGGACTACGACCAGGCGTATATTCTCATGGACATGGACACCCCCCAGGATTACGCCCGGTGCCTGGAAGCCTACCGGGAGCGCCGGAGGCGGCAGGATCGATGAGGGCGATCCAGGAACGGATCCTGCGGCTTCTCGACGAGGGCAAGGCCTTTGCGGTGGCGACCGTGGCCGAGGCCCGCGGAAGCGTCCCGGGAAAGCCCGGCGCCAAGATGGTCTATCTCGAGGACGGCACCCAGTACGGCACGGTCGGAGGCGCGGGCCTCGAGGAGAAGGTCAAGGCCCTCTGCCGCAAAGCCCTCGAGGAGCGCCGGGGCGGCCTTCACTCGTTCGATCTCATGTACTATAAGGAAGGAGCGCTCGACAGCCTGTGCGGCGGGAGCGTCCGGATCCTGATCGAATACATGGCTCCGACTCCGCACCTGCTCATCGCCGGCGGCGGCCATTGCGGCCTGGAGATCGCGCGTCTGTGCGATCAGCTCGGGTATTTCTATTCGGTCCTCGACGACCGCGCCGAGTACGCCTCGCGGGAACGCTTTCCGAACGCGCGGCGCGTCCTTCAGGCGACCCCGGAGGAGTTCTTCGCGCGCGAGGATCTCTCCCCCTACTCGCACGTGGTTCTCGTGGGCTGGTCCCACAAGATCGACACGGAGCTGCTCTTCCACCTCGTGCAGAAATTTCCGAGGTGGATCGGCGCCATCGCCTCCAAGACCAAGCGCCTGGAGATGTTCCGGCGGCTCCGGGCCCGCGGAATTCCGGAGGAGGCGCTCGGGCGCGTGGCGGCGCCCGTGGGGCTTCCCATCGGCGCGGAGACCCCGGCGGAGATCGCCGTGAGCATCCTGGCGCAGATCATCCAGACCGTGAAGAATCCGTCCGGAAGCCATGAGCCCAGCC
Organism: Planctomycetota bacterium; assembly: GCA_035574235.1. NCBI lineage: Bacteria > Pseudomonadati > Planctomycetota > Planctomycetota bacterium. Next base: position 4,370 of record DATLZA010000175.1, read on the forward strand.
AAGAGGCGGAGCCCGCCGGCCGCGGGACGGCGGACTAGGACGCTGGTCGCGGCGGCGCTGGCCGCCGCGTTCGGCGCCGCGCCGGCGGACGCGCAGGAGGGGGAGGCCCGTCCCCCGGCCGCGCCGTTCGAAGGCCGGGGGCGCCTGGTCTGCCTGCTCGAGGAGATGAAGGAGCGCCACGGACTGGAGCTGCCGCCGCTGCACGCGCACCTCGTCGGGTTCCGGGTGGACGACGGACCGGGACGACCTCCCCGGTACCTGACGATCCTGCGGACGAAGTCGTCCGAGGCGCTTTTTTCGGATCCCCGATTCCAGGGGCGGGATCTTCGCCTCCTGGGGCGGCTTTTTTCCGAGGGCGCGCTCCTCGAAGTCGCGCACATTCAGGGGTGGCGGGACGGGACGCTCGTGGAGCTTTACTATTGGTGCGATGTCTGCCGGATCCGCGAACCCGTGCCGGGGGCGTGTTCGTGCTGCCAGGATCCGGTCGAGTTCCGGGAGACGCCCGTCGAGCCGCGAAAATAGGTTCGCGTCGCGCGCTCGAGGCGTATAGTAGAGGGACCGCCGGGCTCGCCCCGGCGACCGAAGGAGCTGCACGATGAACGAAGACCCGAAGTCGCCCCGCGCCCGGGAATTCAGCCGCCGCGCCTTCCTCCAGAGCGCGGGGCTGGCGGGCGTGGCGGCCGGTTGCGCCTCGACGCCGTCGGAGTCCGCCGGCGGGACGCCCCCGCAGGGGCTCGGGCCGGGCGCCGTGCCGGTGACCCTCAAGGTCAACGGCCGCGAGATCCGGCTGGAGCTGGAGCCGCGCGTGACGCTCCTGGACGCGCTGCGGGACCACTTCGAAGCGGGCGGCGGACGTCCCGTGGATCTGACGGGGTCCAAGCGCGTGTGCGACCGGGGCTCCTGCGGCGCCTGCACGGTGATCCTCGACGGCCGCACGGCGTACGCCTGCTCCATCCTGGCCGTGGACGCCCAGGGACGCGAGATCCGCACGGTCGAGTCCTTCGAGAAGGCGGGGGCGCTCCACCCGGTGCAGGAGGAGTTCCTGGCCTGCGACGGGCTGATGTGCGGCTTCTGCACGCCGGGCTTCGTGGTGTCCTCGGTGGCGCTTCTCGAGCGCAATCCCTCGCCCACGCGCGAGGAGATCCGCCGGGCGCTCGACGGAAACATCTGCCGCTGCGGTACGCAGCCGCGCAGCCTCGAGGCGGTCGAGAAAGCCGCCGCCCGCATGAAGGGGAGGAGGTAGATCGCCATGCCCGAGTGGCCCAAGGAACGCCGGATCATCGGGACGGCCGTCCCCCGCGTGGACGGCGCGCTCAAGGTGACGGGAAAGGCCAAGTACTCCTACGACCGCGTCTTCCCGGGGCTTCTTCACGCCAAGATCCTGCGGTCCCCCCACGCGCACGCCAAGATCCGAAGCCTGGACCTCTCCGCCGCGGAGAAGATGCCCGGCGTCAAGGCCGTGCACGTCATCAAGAACGCGGGCGCGGAGCTCCGCTTCGTGGGGGACGAGATCGCCGCCGTGGCCGCCGAAACCGAGGAGCAGGCGCGCGACGCGGCGCGGGCGATCCGGGTGGAGTACGAGGTCCTGCCCCACGCGGTCACCGAGGAGGACGGCCGCAAGAACGTGACCGAGGCTCCCCAGGAGCAGAAGGCGGGAGACGTCGAGGCCGCGCTGCGCGGCGCGGCGGCCGCGATCGAGGGGACGTACGGATCCCCCGTCATCACCCACCTTTGCCTGGAGACCCACGGTCTCGTGGCGCAGTGGAGGAGCGAAAAGGAATTCGTCGTCTACTGCTCCACGCAGAACGTGAGCGGCGTGGGGCGCGACCTGAAGGGCCGCTTCCGCGACATGCCCGACCTCAAGGTGGTCTGCGAGACGCCTTTCATGGGCGGCGGCTTCGGCAGCAAGTTCGCCGCCGGCGTCGAGGGCGAGGTCGCGGTGCAGCTTTCCCGCAAGACCCGCCGGCCGGTCAAGCTCATGCTCGAACGCGAGGAGGAACAGATCGCCGGGGGCAACCGCCCGTCCCTCTTCGCGCGCGTCAAGGCCGGGGCGGACGCCCAGGGGAAGCTGGTGGCCTTCGACGCGGACTGCTGGGGCACGGGCGGCTACTCGGGCGGCCTGGGCCAGCGGCTGCCGTACATCTATGCGCCGCAGACCCGGCGCGTGCGGACGCTCCCCATTCCCACGAACTGCGACCGCCAGCGCGCCTGGCGCGCCCCGGGGAGCCCTCAGGCGTCCGTCATCATGGAACAGGCGATGGACGACCTGGCCGACAAGCTCGGCATCGACCCCGTGGAGTTCCGGATCAAGAACCTGCCGGACAACAACCTCAAGCCGATCTATGAGCGGGAGCTCAAGCTCGGAGCCGAGCGGATCGGCTGGGCCCGCCGGCACAAGCGCGGGGACGAGACCCCCGGTCCGCTCAAGCGCGGCCTCGGGTGCGCCCTTTCCACCTGGGGCGGCCGCGCCCACGACTCGCAGGCCACGACAACCCTTCATCCCGACGGCCGCGTCGAGGTCCGCTGCGGGACGCAGGACCTGGGGACGGGGACGACGACGCTCGTTCCCCTCGTGGCCGCCGAGATTCTCGGGCTCGAGGTGAAGGACGTCACCCCGCTCATCGGGACCTCGGACTATCCTCCGTCGGGGGCCAGCGGCGGCTCGACGACGTGCGGGGGCGTGAGCCTTTCGGTCGCCATGAGCGCGAAGAAGGCGCTCGAGGAGCTTTTCAAGAAGGTCGCTCCGGAGCTCGGCGCGGATCCCAAGGATCTTCAGGCGCAGGGCAAGCGCGTCTTCGTCCGGGGGAATCCGCAGAAGGGGCTTTCCTGGAAGCAGGCCTGCGCGCTTCTGGGGCAGCAGCCGGTGACCGCCGCCGGAAGCCGCGCCGAGGCCCCCGCGGGGATGTCGAGCGAGGGCGTCGGCGGCGCCCAGTTCGCCGACGTGACGGTGGACGTCGAAACCGGCGTCGTGCGGATCAACAAGATCGTGGCGGTGGCCGACTGCGGGATGGTGATGAACCGTCTCCTGTGCGAGAGCCAGGTCTACGGCGGCGTGGTCATGGGCGTCTGCCACGGTCTGTTCGAGGAACGCCGGATGGATCCGCGCACGGGCCGGATGCTCAACCCCGACATGGAATGGTACAAGGTGGCGGGTCACTCCGATCTCGGGGAGATCGAGGTGCATCTGCTGGACTATCCCGAGCGCGGGGTGATCGGGATCGGGGAGCCCCCGGTCATTCCGACCGCCGCGGCGATCGCCAACGCGGTGGCCAACGCGATCGGCGTGCGGGCGGGGATCGTGCCTCTGACCCCGCGGCGGGTGCTGGAGGCCCTGGCGGCCAAATAAGGGAGCCGAGCATGAAAGCCTTTACCTATCACAGCCCCACGAGCGAGCAGGCGGCCGTGAAGCTCCTGGGCGCCGGGGCGGTTCCGCTGGCCGGCGGCTCGAGTCTGCTGAATCTTCTGAAGGAGCGCGTGCTGGAGCCCGAGCGGGTGGTCAACCTCAAGGCGATCGCGGGGCTGGCCCGGATCGAGCCGGCGGGCGAGGGCCTGCGGATCGGGGCCAACGTGACGCTCGCGACGCTCCTCGAGAGCGCGGAGGTTCGGCGGGCCTATCCGGCGCTCGTCCAGGCGGCCGAGACCGTGGGCACGCCGCAGATCCGCAACGTGGCGACGGTCGGCGGGAATCTGTGCGCGCCGCCGGCCTGCTGGTACTACGTGCACGAGGGATTCCCCTGTCCGCGGAAGGGCGCGGCGCAGGCCTGTCCCGCCAAGGCCGGCGAGAACGAGTATCACGCCATTTTCGCGACCGACGGGCCGTGCGTCGCGGTGCACGCCTCGAGCCTGGCGCCGGCGCTGGTGGCCCTGGGAGCGCGGGTGCGGATCGCGGGGCCGGGAGGGGCGCGCGAACTCGAGATCGAGAAATTCTTCCGACTTCCCAAGGCGGGAGAGCACCGGGAAAACGTCTTGGCGGCCGACGAGATCGTGACGCACGTCGCGCTGGGGCCGGCGCGGCCCCGGAGCGCCACGTACGTGGTGCTTCACAAGGAATCCCACGACTGGCCGGTGGGGCTGGCGTCGGTGAGCCTGGAGATGGAGGGCGACGCGGTGCGGGCCGCCCGGGTGTGCCTGGGGGCGGTGGCGCCGGTGCCCTGGCGCGCGGCGGGAGCGGAGGCGGCGCTCGCCGGCAAGAAGGTGACGGCCGAGGTCGCCGCGCAGGCCGCGGAGGCGGCGGTGGCGGGGGCGGCGCCCCTGGCCCAGAACGCGTACAAGGTCGGGATCGCGCGGGCCGCGGTGCGGCGGGCGATCCTCCTGGCGGCCACGGGCAAGTGGATGTAGGAGGGGCGGACATGCCGAACGAGACGAACCGGTGGTGCCTTCACCTGCGGTGCAAGGAGATGTATTACTCCTCGCCGGCGGAGCCGCCCTCCGAGCGCGAGCAGGAGGAACGGCGCCTCTACGGCGAATGGGACAACCGCTCCTACTGGTGCCACTGCACCCAGACGGGCGTGGGGCCGGACGATCGGCTGGTGAGCCGATCGGAGTGCAGCCGGCCGGATCGAAAGTGCTACCGGGGGCTGGAACACCTGGCGTGAGACCGGCGCGGGTTCCGCCCGGGACCTTGATTCGCGCGCGGGCGGAGCGGAAAATGGAAGCGTTGATCGGTACGGAGGGAACGACCATGCGGTTTCTCGGAGCGATTCTGGCGCTCGGGCTGGCCTCGGCGGCGCCGGCGGCTTCGGACGGCGCGCCGTCGGTCCGGGGCCTTTACGTCGAGGCGCGCAGCTGCGACGTCTGGACGGGCCCGTGCTTCTCGAACTCGGAATTCAACGTCGTGGGCAACCTCGCCGTGGTGGGCTGGACGGTGACGGAAGGGGTGTGGGACGGCGTCCGGCTGGACGGCCGTTCGGTGGTGGCCGTGATCGAGGCGGAGGGGACGCTCATGACGACGGTGGAGGGCCGCACGCGGGCGGGCCTCTATGTGGACGCGGGGGCCACGTCGGAGCAGGCGCGGGCGCTCGAGGCGATGGCGCGGGCGCTGGCGCCGGGGCATCTCGGGCGGATCGTGCGGGTGGAGCGCCGGCCCATCTCGATCCGTGTGGAGGGCGCGGAGGCCACGCTCTCGGTCGGCCGCGACGAGGCGGTGGTCCGCACGGGGCCGCTGGGACATTGCGACGCCGTCTGCGGCAACGAGCAGCAGGCGTACGCTCCGATCGGCGCCGGCGCGCGGGTGCTCTGCGCGAAGGCCCTGGAGCACGCGTATCGGGGCACGGTGATCGAGGACCGCAGCTGGAGCTATCCGAACCGGCGCAGCGCCATGGTGGGGAGCTTCGAGCGGTAGCGGCGCGCGGATTCCGGGGATTTCCGGAGCGGCGGCGTCGTATCTCCTTTCATCGCGAGAAAAGAGGGTCCTTCATGAAGATCCGGACGGTCGGGGTCTTTCTCGTTCTGACGGCGGCGCCGGGGGAGTATGTGCTGGAGCCGCTGGGGGAGGCGGCGCCGGGGGAACTCGCCGCGGGGGTGCGGGGGGAACTGGCGGCTTCGGGCTTCCGGGCGGCCCAGGGGGGCAAGCCGTTCGTGGATCTCTGGCTCCGGAAGGAGGTGCCGCTGGGTCCGGCGCGGGATCTTCTGGGGGTGCGCTATCCGAAGCTGGAGGACGGGGTGCTTCTGGGGGCGGTGCGGTATCACGCGGAGGGGGCGGATTTCCGGGGGACGAAGATTCCGCCGGGCGTGTACACGCTTCGCTACATGACGCAGCCGGAGGACGGGGACCATCAGGGGACGGCGGAGAGCCGGGACTTCGCGCTGCTTTTGCCGGCCGGGGAAGACGGATCCGCGGCGCGGCTGAAGGCGGAGGAGGCGGTGCGTCTTTCGACCAAGGTGTCGCGCAAGAAGCATCCGGCGGTTCTTTACCTGGCGCCTCGCGAAGGGGGGGAGGGGGCGGCGCGGCTGGGTCGAGATGAGGAGAAGGGGTGGTGGTTCTTCGAGGTCCGGATTCCGGCCGCGGGGGGAGGGGAGGCGGTGAGGCTGGGGCTCGTCTTCGTGGGCAAGGCGGCCGAATAGCGGGCGCCTCAAGGGGCCGGCGGGGCGTTGCCGATTCTCTTCCTTAAGGATGCTCTATCGCCGGCCGATCGTTTACATTCCGCCGTACAGCTACTGCGACCGGGTGTGCGCGCGGTGCGCGATCGACAAGACCCGGTGTCTTCTCTATCAGGTCGAGATGGACGACTATCTTCATCGGGTGATCGACGGCGAGGAGGAGCCGGCGCCGGAGGAAGCGGCTCGCCGGATCGTGAGGCGGGCGGAGGCGGCGGCGCGTTCGGTGGAGGAGCGCGCGCGGGCGCTGGGGGCGGGGCAGGAGATTCCGGCGCGGCGAACGGAGGAGCGGCCGGAGGCCGCCGGTCCGGCGGCCGATCCGCTGCTCGGGCGGGCGGAGGCGCTCGTGCGGGAGGGGGCGGCGTTCCTGCGGGAGCGAGGAGAGGCGCTCGGGGGGGAGGAGCGGGCGCGGGTGCGGCACGCGCTTTTTCTCGTGCCCGGGAAGCTGGAGCGGGCGGCGCGTCCGGCGGGGGACGCCTTCGAGGAGGCCGACGCGATTCTTCAGGCGCAGGCGGCGCACCGGGCGCTCGGGGTGGTGGCGGAGGCAGCGGGGGCGGGGGAGCTTCGGGCGCGGGCGGAGGGGCTCCGGCGCGAGATCGAGGCGCGGTGGCTAATCCGGCCCTCGGAGCTTCTGGAACCGGTGCGGGACGGCGTCTGGTGGGGTCCGCTCCGGGACGTGACGGGGACGCTGCGTCGCCTGGCGGGCGGGTTCTGAGCCCGTGTGAGGTTTTCTTTTCCTTCATTTCCGGTCCGATCGGCGGGTCCGTCCGCTATAATGCAATATTGAAGGCGGACTTCGGACCGGGGGTGGGATTGGCGGGTGCGACGCGGCGGGAGGTGGAGGAGGTGCGCCGCCGGCTGCGGGAGCGGGCGGATGCGCGCGCGGCGCGGCTTCTGCGGGCGGGCGGGAAGACGCCGCACCGGGTGATCGGGGTGGTTCCCCCGGCGGTGCGGGAGGTGGCCCGCCAGGTCGCGCGCCGGCACCGGCGGGACGCGGGGCTTTCGGCGCTTTTCGGGGTGGCGCGCGCGCTCTGGCGGAGTCCCTGGCACGAGGAGCGTTCGGCGGCGATCCACATGCTGGCGGTCCTGTCGCGGCGGCTGGAGGCGCGGCACTGGGGGGAGTTCAAGCGCTGGATCGGGCAGGCGCGGACCGCCGAGCACTGCGACGCGATCGCCACGGGGCTTCTCGGGCCGCTCGTCAAGCGGGACCGGAGCTGGTGCCGGGTGCTCAAGCATTGGGCGCGGTCGCGCAACCCCTGGGAGCGGCGCGCGGCGGCGGGGGCGGTGTTCCTGCGGGTGCGGCACATGGGGGACGTGGAGGCGGGGCTGGAGATCTGCGAAGCCCTGATGCGGGACCCGTCCCCCGTGGTACAGGAGGGGGTGGGAGCGCTCCTTCAGGAGGCGCAGGCGGTGGACGCGAGAGCGACGGGAGAGTTCCTCGAGCGCTGGCGCGCCAAGGCGCGCCCCGAGATCCTGCGCGCGGCCGGGGCGGACCCTACGGACAAATAAACGGGGGTGCTGACATGCCCTCCCAAGGCCCCCTATAGGTTCGGTCCGTAAGTCACATCTATCCCCTTGGACTCGAGTTCCTTCCGGCTAGCTTCCGGCTTTCGTGTCAGCGCATTAGAAAAGTTAATCTCGTTTGTTCTTGACATTAGATGAATAAATAGTATTCTGTCGCGAATGCAGTTTGAGTCGCTCAAGGTGTACTGTGACGTGGCGCGGTACCGGAGCTTCTCCGAGGCCGCTCAGGCCAACGGCATTTCCCAGTCCGCCGCCAGCCAGATCGTCCTTCAGCTGGAGAAACGGCTGGGCGTGCGGCTTGTGGACCGCTCGCGGCGGCCGCTCGTTCTGACTGCGGAAGGCAGGGCCTACTACGACGGCTGCAAGCGCCTCGTCGAGGAATACCTCGAGGTCGAAGCCCGGGTGCGGACCCTGAGCGACCGGTTGGCCTCCCGCATCCGTGTAGCCGCGATTTACTCGGTGGGCCTGCGCGACATGAACCAGTACGTCGAGCGGTTCACCGCGCGGCACCCCGGGGTCCTCATCGAAATCGACTACCTCCATCCCGACCGGGTCTACGAAGCCGTCCTCGAAGGAACGGCCGATTTCGGGCTGGTTTCCTTTCCCCGCCGTTCCCGCAAGCTGACGGCGCTTCCGTGGCGCGAGGAGGAGATGGTCCTGGCCTGCGCGCCCGCCCATCCGCTGGCGGGGCGCGCGTCCGTGCGCCCCGGGGACCTGGCGGGCCAGAAGTACGTGGGTTTCGACCGGGGACTGGCGATCCGGAAGGAAGTGGACCGTTTCCTCCGCGAACACGGCGCGGCCGTGGACGTGGTCCTCGAGTTCGACAACATCGAAAACATCAAGGATGCCGTGGAGGTCTCCGCCGGCGTGGCGCTTCTGCCGCTGCCGGCCCTCCAGCGTGAAATCCAGGCCGGGACGCTCGCCGCCGTGCCGCTGGAGGGCGCGCGCTTCGTGCGCCCCCTGGGCATCATCCACCGGCGCAACCCCCGGCCCTCGGTCAACGCCCGCCGCTTCATCGAGCTGCTCCGCCGGCCCGACGAGCCGGCCGCCGCGCCTCCCGGCGCCGCGGCCCCGCCCGCGGCCCTCGCCGGAGGGGCCTCGAGGGCGTGCTAGGGCGGTCTTCCGGAAAGGTTTCCAAGTAGGGAGTGGGTCCCATGACGAATCACGGCGAACCGAAGGCGCAGGGCCTGTACGACCCGCGCTTCGAACATGACGCCTGCGGCGTCGGCTTCGTGGCCGATCTTCTCTCCCGCCCGTCCCACGAAATCGTCCGCCAGGCGCTCGAGGTCCTCGTCCATCTCGACCACCGCGGCGCCTGCGGCTGCGAAACCAACACCGGCGACGGCGCGGGCATTCTCCTTCAGACGCCCCACGCGTTCCTCGCCCGCCAGGCGGACCGCCTCGGCCTGCGCCTGCCCAAACCCGGAGGCTACGGCGCGGGCATGGTCTTCCTTCCCCGCGATCCCGCCTCCCGCGAAGGCTGCGAGAAGATCTTCGAGCGCGTCGTCGCCGAGGAGGGCCAGCGCCTCCTCGGATGGCGCGACGTCCCCACCGACAACCGGGACCTCGGCCCCACCGCCCGCGCCGCCGAGCCGCTCGTCCGCCAGATCTTCATCGGGCGTTCCGACGATCTGGCCGACGACCTCGCCTTCGAACGCAAGCTCTACGTCATCCGCCGCCGCGTCGAAAACGCCGTGCGCGCCTCGGATCTGCCGGGCCGCCGGTTCTTCTACGTCCCCAGCCTCTCCTTCAAGACCATCGTCTACAAGGGAATGCTCAAGGCCACGCAGCTGGCCTCCTACTACCCGGACCTCCGGGAGGCCGACGTCGAATCCGCGCTCGCCATGGTCCACTCGCGCTTCTCGACCAACACCTTCCCCAACTGGGCGCGCGCGCATCCGTACCGCTACCTCTGCCACAACGGGGAGATCAACACCCTTCGCGGCAACATCAACTGGATGCACGCCCGCGAGAAGCTCTTCGAAAGCCCCCTCTTCGGCCGGGACCTGGCGAAACTTCTGCCCATCATCGACGCCGAGGGGAGCGACTCGGCCATCTTCGACAACGTGCTCGAGATGCTGACCCTCACGGGGCGCTCGCTCCCCCACGCCGCCATGATGATGATCCCCGAGCCGTGGGCCAACCACGAGTCGATGAGCGACGAGAAGAAGGCCTTCTACGAGTACCACGGATGCCTCATGGAGCCGTGGGACGGCCCGGCGCTCATCGCCTTCACCGACGGCCGCCGCATCGGGGCCGTCCTGGACCGCAACGGGCTGCGCCCCGCCCGCTACACGATCACCAAGGACGATCTCGTCGTTCTGGCCAGCGAAACGGGCGTCCTCGACATTCCTCCGGAGCGCGTCCGCGTCAAAGGCCGCCTTCAGCCGGGACGCATGTTCCTGGCGGACCTCGATCTTCACCGCATCGTGGGCGACGCGGAGATCAAGCACCAGATCGCCTCCGAGCGGCCCTACCGCGTGTGGCTGAACGAGAACCTCGTCGAGCTGGAGAAGCTCCCGGCGGCTCCCGCGGCCCCCGCGCCCGAGCCGGACGCCCTCCTCGTCCAGCAGCACGCGTTCGGCTACACGACCGAGGACGTGAAGATCCTCGTGGCGCCCATGGCCCAGGACGGCGTGGAGCCGGTGGGCTCGATGGGTACGGACACGCCCCTGGCGGTCCTCTCCGACCGGCCGCAGCTGCTCTACAACTATTTCAAGCAGCTTTTCGCCCAGGTCACCAACCCGCCCGTGGACGCCATCCGCGAGGAAATCATCATGGCGACCGGAACCACGATCGGGCGGGAGGGGAATCTCCTGGATCCCCGGCCGGAGTCCTGCCGCCATATCAAGCTCAAGAATCCCGTGCTCACCAACGAGGAGCTCGCGCGCCTGAAGGCGCTCGACGGATTCCGCGGCTTCAAGGCGCGGACGCTGTCGATCCTCTATCCGGTCGCCGAGGGCGGAGCGGGCCTCGAGCGGGCGATGGACGAGCTTTGCCGGCAGGCGTCCCGGGCGATCGCGGAGGGGGCGGATCTCCTGGTCCTTTCCGACCGGGGCGTCCGAAAGGACCGGGCGCCGATCCCGGCGCTTCTGGCCGTGGCGGGCGTCCACCACCACCTGATCCGGGAAGGGACCCGCACGCGCGCGGCCCTCGTCGTCGAATCCGGGGAGCCGCGCGAGGTTCATCACTTCGCGATGCTGCTCGGGTACGGAGCGGGGGCGATCAACCCCTACCTGGCGCTCGACACGGTGGTGGAGCTTTGCCGCCGCGGGGCGCTCGGCGATCTCGACGAGGAGCACGCGGTCAAGAACTACGTCAAGGCCGCCGTCAAGGGAGTGGTCAAGGTGATCTCCAAGATGGGGATCTCGACCATCCAGAGCTACCGCGGCGCGCAGATCTTCGAGGCGATCGGCCTGGGGCGCGACGTCATCGACCGATACTTCACCTGGACCGCCTCGCGCGTGGGCGGCGTGGGCCTCGACGTGATCGCCGAGGAGGTCCGCCTGCGCCACGAGCGGGCTTTCCCGGACCGCCGGATCGACGGCCGCGTCCTCGACCCCGGCGGCCAGTATCAGTACCGCCGGGACGGGGAATACCATCTTTTCAACCCCGAGACGATCCACCGGCTCCAGTACGCCTGCCGCACGGGCAACTATCAGGTCTTCAAGGAGTACACGCGCCTGGTGGACGATCAGTCGCGCCGGATGTGCACGCTCCGGGGGCTCATGGAACTCAAGTACGCCGAGAAGCCCGTGCCGCTCGAGGAGGTCGAACCCGTCGAAGAAATCGTCAAGCGCTTCAAGACGGGGGCCATGTCCTACGGGTCGATTTCGAAGGAGGCGCACGAGGCGCTGGCGATCGCCATGAACCGGATCGGCGGGAAGTCCAACACCGGGGAAGGCGGCGAAGATCCCGCGCGCTACGTGCCCGACCCGAACGGCGATTCCCGCAACAGCGCGATCAAGCAGGTGGCCTCGGGCCGCTTCGGCGTGACGAGCCTCTACCTGGTCAACGCCCAGGAGCTTCAGATCAAGATCGCCCAGGGGGCCAAGCCCGGCGAGGGCGGCCAGCTTCCGGGGCACAAGGTCTATCCCTGGATCGCGAAGGTGCGGCACGCCACGCCGGGGGTGGGGCTCATCTCGCCGCCGCCCCATCACGACATCTATTCGATCGAGGATCTGGCGGAGCTCATCTACGACCTCAAGTGCTCCAACGACCGCGCCCGGGTGAGCGTCAAGCTCGTGGCGGAGGTGGGGGTGGGAACGATCGCCGCCGGCGTCGCGAAGGCCAAGGCGGACGTCGTCCTCATCAGCGGCCACGACGGCGGGACGGGCGCCTCGCCCCTGACCTCGATCAAGCACGCCGGGGTTCCCTGGGAGCTGGGGCTGGCGGAGACCCAGCAGGTGCTCGTTCTGAACAACCTCCGCAGCCGCATCCGCGTGGAGGCGGACGGGCAGCTCAAGACCGGCCGGGACGTCGTGATCGCGGCGCTTCTGGGGGCGGAGGAGTTCGGGTTCGCCACGGCGCCGCTCGTCGTGCTCGGATGCATCATGATGCGGGTGTGCCACCTCAACACGTGTCCGGTGGGGGTGGCCACGCAGGATCCCGCGCTCCGGAAGAAGTTCACGGGCGACCCGGCGCACGTGGTGAACTTCATGCGCTTCATCGCCCAGGAGGTCCGGGAGTACATGGCGCGGCTCGGGTTCCGGCGGCTCGACGAGATGGTCGGCCGCTCCGACCGGATCGAGATGCGCCGGGCGGTGGACCACTGGAAGGCGAAGGGGCTGGATTATGCGGAGATTCTTTATCGCCCGCCGGTGCCGGAGGGGACGCCGCTTCACTGCACCCAGGCGCAGGACCACGGGCTGGAGCGGACGCTCGACAAGGAGAAGCTCCTGCCCTTGTGCCGGCCGGCCCTGGAGCGGGGCGAGTCGGTGGCCGCGACGCTTCCGATCCGGAACGTGAACCGCACGGTGGGCACGATTCTGGGCAGCGAAGTGACGCGCCGGTACGGGGCCAAGGGGCTGCCGACGGACACGATCTGGCTCCACTTCCAGGGTTCGGCGGGGCAGAGCTTCGGGGCTTTCGTGCCGAAGGGGATCACGCTTGTTCTCGAAGGGGACGCCAACGACTATCTCGGCAAGGGCCTCTCGGGCGGCAAGATCATCGTCTATCCGCCGAAGGAGGCGACCTTCCTTCCCGAGGAGAACGTCATCGTGGGGAACGTGGCCTTCTACGGGGCCACGGACGGCGAGGCGTACATCCGGGGGATCGCGGGGGAGCGGTTCTGCGTGCGCAACAGCGGCGTCTCCGCGGTCGTCGAGGGCGTGGGGGATCACGGCTGCGAGTACATGACGGGCGGCCGGGTGATCGTGCTCGGGCCCACGGGGCGCAACTTCGCCGCCGGCATGTCGGGCGGATACGCGTACGTCCTGGACGAGGACGGCAGCTTCCCCTCGCGGTGCAACAAGGCGATGGTGGGGCTCTACCCGCTCGACGATCCCGAGGAGATCGAGAAGGTCCGCTCCCTGATCCTGCGGCACGCGCAGTATACCCAGAGCCAGAAGGCCTGGAGGGTGCTGGCGCTCTGGGAGGAAATGTGGCCGCGCTTCGTCAAGGTGCTGCCGCACGACTTCAAGCGGGCGCTCGAGGCGGAGCGGAAGGTCCGCGCCCTGGGCCTGCCGGAGGAAGAGGCGGAGATGGCGGCGTTCGAGCTGAACGCCTCCGACAAGGCGGCCCGCGTGGGAGGGATGTAGGTTCCGCATCGCGAACGAAAGGCGATCCATGGGCAAACCGACCGGCTTTATGGAGTTCCCGCGGGAGGCCCCGCCGTACCGGCCTCCCGCCGAGCGCGTGGGCGACTGGAAGGAGTTCCACATCCACGTGGAGGAGGAAAAGCTCCGCCGGCAGGGCGCGCGCTGCATGGACTGCGGCGTCCCCTTCTGCCACACGGGCACGCTCCTGGGGGGCATGGCCTCCGGGTGTCCGATTCACAATCTGATCCCGGAGTGGAACGACCTGGTCTACCGCGATCGCTGGCGGGAGGCGCTCGACCGGCTTCATAAGACGAACAATTTCCCCGAGTTCACGGGTCGGGTGTGTCCGGCGCCCTGCGAGGGCTCGTGCGTCCTGGGGATCAACGACAGCCCCGTCACGATCAAGACGATCGAGTGCGCGATCGTGGACAAGGGCTTCGAGATGGGCTGGATCCGGCCGGAGCCGCCCGAGCGCCGGACGGGGAAGAAGGTGGCCGTGGTGGGCTCGGGGCCGGCGGGGCTCGCCTGCGCCGCCCAGCTCAACCGGGCGGGGCACCTCGTGACCGTCTTCGAGCGGGACGACCGCATCGGGGGCCTTCTCATGTACGGCATCCCCAACATGAAGCTCGAGAAGGGGATCGTCGAGCGGCGGGTCCGCCTCCTGGAGGAGGAGGGGGTGATCTTTAAGACCGGCGTCGAGGTGGGGAAGAACTACCCCGCGGACCGTCTTCTGCGGGAGTTCGACGCCGTGGTGCTGGCGATCGGGGCGACCAAGCCGCGGGATCTGCCCGTCGAGGGGCGCTCCCTCCGGGGGATCCACTTCGCGATGGAGTTTCTCCTGAAGAACACCAAGAGCCTCCTCGACAGCGGCCATCGGGACGGGAATTACATCTCCGCCCGGGACAAGGACGTGATCGTGATCGGCGGCGGCGACACGGGGACCGACTGCGTGGGGACCGCGATGCGCCACGGCTGCCGGTCGCTCGTCCAGTTCGAGATCCTTCCGCGGCCGCCTCTGGAGCGGGCGCCGGACAATCCGTGGCCCCAGTGGCCGCGGGTGTACAAGCTCGACTACGGCCAGGAGGAGGCGGCGGCGCGCTTCGGCGGCGACCCGCGGGTGTACGCGATCACGACCAAGCGCTTCGTGGGCGACGCGGAGGGGCGCGTCCGCGAGGTCCACACGGTGCAGGTCCGATGGGAGAAGGGCCACAACGGCCGTCCCGCGATGGTCGAGATTCCGGGGACCGAGAAGGTCTGGCCCGCGCAGCTCGTGCTTCTGGCGCTCGGGTTCCTGGGCCCGGAGGAGTTCCTGCTCAAGCAGCTCGGGGTCGCCACGGACGAGCGCTCCAACGCCAAGGCGGAGTTCGGCTCGTTCGCCACGAGCGTCCCGAAGGTCTTCGCCGCAGGGGACGCGCGGCGGGGACAGTCGCTCGTCGTCTGGGCGATCGCCGAAGGCCGCCAGTGCGCCCGCGAGGTGGACCGCTACCTCATGGGACGGACCGCGCTGCCCTGAGTTGTTCGGGGGCTAGCGTTCTTCCTCCTTCAGGCGGCAGTTCCGGCACTGGCGGGCGTAGGGAATCGCCTCCAGTCGCTCCCGGGCGATGGGGCGCCCGCAGTCTTCGCACCGGCCGTAGGTGCCCTCCCGAAGTCTCGCCAGAGCCTCGTCGATCTCCCGCAGCTCCCGGGCTTCCTCGGAGCGAAGCTCCAGGGCCAGAGTCTGCTCGAACTGATCCGTTCCGAGGTCCGCCAGGTGGTTGGGCAGCGTGGAGATCTCCCCCGTCTCCGACGTCGACTCCCGCTCCAGGCGCCCCAGCCGTTCCAGGAGCTCCGTTCGGCGTTCTCGAAGAAGCGCTTCGAAGCGTTCAAGCTCCTCGGGCGCCAGAACTTCGCGAGGCGAAACCGACAGAACCGCCATTTCCCATCACCTCCCGGAAAGGCGCTAAAGCAAGTTTCGCGCCACGGGTGTGATGAGAAGATGTGCATAACACGTTGAATGTAAAAGCGTAAGAATGAAGGCTGCATGGAACCTTCGATGAGGCTGTAAAACGGGCAGATTGAGGGCTTGACATGGCAGGGTACCGAAATGTAGGGTGTGGCCTCCTTCGGTACGTAACGGTAGGATCCTTCGAGGATCCCTTCCACGAGGTGGGATCATGGCGGCGGGCGGCGAGCTGGGCACGGTCAACCGGCGGGATCTGAAGGAGCTCCGGCTCCTTTTCGAGATCAGCCAGATTCTCGACCGGAGCATGGATCTCAGGGACGTGGTGGGGCCGGCTCTGGAGGCCCTCTCGCAGCACACGGGGATGGTGCGCGGGACGCTGACGCTTCTGGACCGGCAGACGGGGGAAATCTTCATCGACGTGGCCCATGGGCTTTCGGAAAGCCAGAAGGAGCGGGGCCGCTACCGGCTGGGCGAGGGGGTCACCGGCAAAGTCATCCAGAGCGGCCGTCCCATGGTCGTCCCGCGGGTCTCGCAGGAGCCGCTCTTTCTCAACCGCACGGGCGCCCGCGACGGGCTGCGCAAGAAGGACATCGCCTTCATCTGCGTCCCGATCAAGATCGGCACCGAGGTGATCGGGGCGCTTTCGGCCGATCACGTCACCCCGAGGGACGTGGAGCTGGAGGAGGACGTCCGGATCCTCAGCATCATCGCCTCCATGATCGCCCAGGCGGTCCGGCTGCGGCAGTCCGCGCAGGAGGAGCGCCGCAAGCTCCTGGAGGAGAACCGGCGGCTTCAGGACGAGCTTCGGGACCGGTTCCGGCCGTCCAACATCATCGGCAACTCCAAGCAGATGCAGGACGTCTACGATCAGATCGCCCAGGTCTGCCGCTCCAGCACCACCGTCCTCATCCGCGGCGAGAGCGGCACGGGCAAGGAGCTCGTGGCCCACGCCATCCACTACAACAGCGCCCGCGCGTCCCGTCCTTTCATCCGCGTCAACTGCGCGGCGCTGCCGGAAACGCTCGTCGAAAGCGAGCTCTTCGGCCACGAGAAAGGCGCCTTCACGGGTGCCCTGGCCACCCGCCAGGGCCGTTTCGAGCTCGCCCACGGGGGGACCATTTTCCTCGACGAGGTCGGCGACTTCTCGCCCGCCACCCAGGTCAAGCTCCTGCGCGTTCTGCAGGAGCGCGAGTTCGAGCGCGTCGGCGGCTCCGCCTCGATCAAGGTGGACGTGCGCGTCATCGCCGCGACCAACCGCGACCTGGAGGCCATGATCGCCGAGGGCCGGTTCCGCCAGGACCTGTACTACCGCCTCAACGTCTTTTCCATCCACCTGCCGCCCCTGCGCGAGCGCAAGGCGGACATCCTGCTTCTGGCCGACTACTTCGTGGAGAAGTACGCCAAGCTTCACCACAAGAGCGTCAAGCGCATCTCCACGCCGGCCATCGACATGCTCATGAGCTATCACTGGCCGGGCAACGTCCGCGAGCTCGAAAACTGCATCGAACGCGCCGTCCTCGTCTCGGACGACGAGGTGATCCACGGGTATCACCTTCCGCCCACCCTCCAGACCGCCGAAGCCAGCGGCACCGTCACCGTGGGGCCGCTGCAGGCCGCCCTCGACAACGTCGAGCGGGAGATGATCATCGAGGCGCTCAAGAGCACCCGCGGGAACATGGCCAAGGCCGCCAAGGCCCTCGGCATCACCGAGCGTCTCATGGGGCTGCGCGTCCGCAAGCACGGCATCGACCCGAAGCGCTTCCGCGCCGACTGGTAGCGCGGACGTCCTGAAACCGTCTTTCCCTCCCGCGCTGTATACCCGGAACGATGATCCGGAGGATCCCGGCGCTGCTCCTGGCCGCCGCGCTCGGATGCCGAAACGACGGCGGCGACGGCGCTCGCGCCCGTCCCTTTCTCATGGGCTTCAGTCCCTGGCCGTACGATGCGACCCTCGAGGCCAAGGACTGGGTCTACGCGCGCATCCACGCCGAAGGAGACATCGTTTCGCACCATCTGGAGGAAGGGGTACCGTGGCCGGACATGGCGGACGGGCGCGGCTTCTCCGGTTCGTTCCTCGCGGAGCTCGAGGACCGCCGGAACCGGCGCGTGCCGGGGAAGAAGACGCTCATTCAGATCAACCCCTTGAACGTCTCCCGGACGGGTCTGGCCGCCTTCCGCGGCGCCACGCCCAACGAGCCGCTCCCTTCGCCCTGGGACGGATACGCCCTCGACAGCCCCCAGGTCAAGAGCGCCTTCCTGACCTACGCGCGCCAGATGGTGGAGTTTTTCGAGCCCGACTGTCTGCTCATCGGCGTCGAGGTCAATCTGCTCATCCGGAACAATCCCTCGCTCTGGCCGGCCTACGTCGATCTTCACCGCCATGTCTATTCGGGCCTCAAGGCGCTCTTTCCCGAACTTCCGGTGGCCGTGTCCTTCTTCAGCGTCCCGTTTTTCCCGGAAGCGTCGCCGGCCGACGACCTGGCCGCCCAGCGGGCGGGGCTGGCCGACCTGACGCCCTGGCTCGACTTCGTGGCCTTTTCGGTCCATCCCTTCATGAGCGCGTTCCTGGCCGACACGTTTCCGGACGACTCCTTCGACCGCCTCTTCGCGGAGACGGCCCGGCCGATCGCGATCTCGGAGAGCAGTTACCCCGCGCAAGTGTGGTCGAACGCCGCAGGAACGACGTGGTACGGATCGCCGGAGAAGCAGGATGCCTTTCTCGCCAAGATGCTCTCGGCGGCGGACCGGCGCCGCGCGCGGTTCGTCATCTGGTTCTGCATCCGCGATTACGACGCCCTCTGGAACGGCGTCCTCGGACGCTCGGAGGAGGCGCTCGTCTGGCGGGACACGGGCCTCTACGACGAAGCGGGGGCGGAGCGTCTTGCGCTGCGCTCGTGGCGCTCGTACCGCCTCCGCCCGTGGGCTCCCTGATTCCCCGGGCTTCCGCTTTCCGGTCCGTTCGCTTTACCGCGCCGTATCTTTTCGGGCGGGATCCTACCAAACGGTATCCCGACGGGGCCGCGCTCCGGGGGCGCCGGCTGGCATGAAGGTTGCTTCTCTCTCGTCGGTTTAAGATCCAGGGTCGGTCCCATGGAACCTCGGGAGGAGCCGTTGAAGCCGTTGACGCCTCGGCAGCGCGAGCTGATGCGCCTGATCCAGGGCCTCGCCCCGGACGCGCGGCATACGATCAAGATCGTCTGCCGGGGATCCGAGCCCTGGGAGATCCAGGAGATCGTCGAACATCGAAAGATCGGAGACGTGAAGCCCGACGGCGCCAAGTAGCGCAGAAGGGGTTTTCCGGCGCCCCGAGAGGGCGCCGGAGCCGGCACGGAGCCCACTCGAACTCAAGCCGGCGTCCCCGCGAGGGGATGCCGGCTTTTGTTTTTTCGGATCGCACGAGCCATGTGGGTCGCGGTTGCGCGGTTGGAGGACCTGCCTCCGCAAAGCGCGCGGGTGGCGCGCGCCGGAGGGCGCGAAATCGCTCTCGTCCACGGCAAGGACGGAATCTTCGCGCTCGACAACGTCTGCCCTCACGCGGGAGGCTCACTGGGGGAGGGCGTGGTGCAGGGGAACGGCGTCACCTGCCCCCTCCACGGCTGGCAGTTCGACGGCCCTTCGGGGAAATGTCTGACGGAAAAAAGAGCCCCTCAGGAACGCTACGCCGTCCGCGTGGAGAAGGCCGAGATCCTCGTGGAGCTGCCCGATCCCGCGGGTCCGACCGCCGCGCCGGCCTCCGAGTGGATCGCCGTGGCCGACGCCTCCGAGATGCGGCCGGGCACCGTGCGCGCCGCCAAGGCGGGCGCACAGGCCGTGGTTCTGGCCGCCACCGACCAGGGCGTCTTCGCCCTCGCCCAGGCCTGCTGCCACGAAGGCGGCCCCCTCGGAGAAGGCACCCTCGAGGGCAAAATCCTCACCTGCCCGTGGCACAACTGGCAGTTCGACTGCCGCACCGGAAAGTGCCTCACGGACAAGCGGTTCTCTCAGAAGACCTTCGAAACCAAGGTGGACGGAGGCAAAGTCTGGGTGCGTCCCGGCGCCGCCCCGCCGCCTTCGGCCAAGACGCCGGAAGATCCCGCCGTCGCCCTGAGCTCCGTCGAACAGTGGAAGCGGGCCAAGCACGGAATCGACGTCTGGCCGGACGTCCTGCGCTACGCGCGGGAGAAAACGCCCATGGACCGCATCGAGGTCCCCGACCTCGAGCGCATGAAGTGGTACGGCTTCTTCTATCGCAAGAACAACGACAACGACCGCTACATGGTCCGCGTCCGGATCCCCGGCTGCGAGATGACCAGCGAGCAGGCCCGCGCGCTCGCCTACATCGCCTACGAATCCGGGTACAGCATCCTCGACGTGACGACCCGAGGCAACATCCAGATCCAGGGCTTGACGATCGACAAGCTTCCGGCCGTCCGCGCGGCGCTGGAGCGCGTGGGACTGACCGCCCGACAGTCCGGACACGACAACGTCCGCAACGTGACCTCCCACCCCTACAGCGGCATCGACCCCGAGGAGCTCCTCGATACGAGGGATCTGGCCCGCCAGATCCAGGACCTCGTCATCGGCGACCGCGACTTTTCCGATCTTCCCCGCAAATTCAACATCGCCCTGGTAGGGCGCCCTTCGGCCCCCGCGCACGCCTGGACGCAGGATCTATGCTTCGTCGCCGCCCGCGGGCCCGACGGGTCGATCGGCTTCCGGCTGCTGCTCGGAGGCAACCAGGGGCAGGCGCCCCGCCTGAGCTGGCCGATCCCCGTGTTCGTCCGTCCCGGCGAAGTCCGCGAGGTCGCCGCCGCCGTTCTGCGCACCTTCCGCGAATGCGGCTGGCGGCACAATCGGCACCAAGTGCGCTTCCGGTTTCTCATCGAGCGCCTGGGGCCCGACGGGGTGCTTCTCGAGATCGAGAAACGCCTGGGCCGGGAAATGACGCGCTTCCCCCAGCCGCCTCCGCCCCCGGCGGGCGAAGAGGATTTCATCGGGTGGTTCAAGCAGAAGCAGGACGATCTCTGGGCGCTCGGGGTGTGCGTTCCCGTCGGGCGCCTCACCTGGGACCAGATGGAGGGCCTGGCCCTCGTGGCGCGCCAGTACGGCTCGGGGACCCTGCGGACGACCTACGACCAGAACCTCGTTCTGCCGGGGATTCCTTCGGCGGTGCGCCCGAAGGTGGGCTATGCCATCGCCCGCTACGGCCTGAGCTTCGAGCCGGATTCCTGGACCCGAAACACCGTGGCCTGCACCGGCAAGCAGTTCTGCAACCTCGCGGTCACCGAGACCAAAGGATACGCCTACCGGCTGATCGAGGAGCTGCGCCGCCGCAAGGTGCCGCTTCACGGAATTCACCTGGCGATGAGCGGATGCCCGAGTTCCTGCGCCATGAGCTACACGGCCGACATCGGCCTCAAGGGCGTCAAGATCCGCCGGGGGCTTCGGGTGGTGGACGCCTTCGACGTCTATCTGGGCGGCGGCTGCGCGGGCGAGATCCAGATGGGGGTCCTTTACCGGAAGGCCGTGCCGTTCGACCAGCTTCCCGAGCTTCTCGAGCGGGTGGTGCGGGAATTCTATCTCCGGCGCGGCGACAACGACACGTTCAGCGCCTACTGGCGGGCGCGCCTGCGCGGCGCCAAGGCCGAAAAACCCAAGGAGGATCTGCCCCGCTGGCTGTGCGGGGCGTGCGGACACCTTCACGTGGCGGAGGATCCGCCCCCCTTCTGTCCGGTGTGCGCGGCGCTGCGGGCCCGCTTCGAGCCCGCGCCTGAAGAAAGTCCCGCCTCCGAGACCCCGCCAACCGGCCCGTGGGCGTGCGGCTCCTGCGGGCATAAGCCCGAGGGGGATCCCCCCGAGCTCTGCCCCGTGTGCGGCGCTCCCCGGAGCGGGTTCCGCCGCGGAGCTCCGGCCGCCGCCCGGCCCGCGCCCCCCCCGGCGGGGAAGCGCCTTCTCATCGTGGGCGGAAGCATCGCCGGCCACACCGCCGCACAGACGGCCCGGGAACTCGACCCCGCCTGCCGCATCACCCTCGTCACCGACGAAAAGCATTCCTTCTACAACCGCCTCAATCTCACCCGATATCTCGCCGAGGAGGTCAAGCGCGACGATCTCTTCGACTACACGGCCGACTGGTACGCCGAGCGCCGCATCGAGGTCCTGACGGGCGCGCGCGTGATCGGCCTGGATCCCGTCAAGAAGACGGCCCTTCTCGACGAAGGCCGCGAACTTCCGTTCGACGCCTGCATCCTGGCCCACGGAAGTTCCGCCGCCCTGCCGCCCTTCTGGCGGCCCGACGTGCCGGGCGTGTTTCTCCTTCGGACGCTCGAGGACGTCGAGGGGATTCTGGGACGGGCCAAGCCGGGAGCCCGGGCGGTCGTCATCGGCGGCGGCGTCCTGGGACTCGAGGCGGCGTACGGAATCGTCAAGCGCGGCGGCTCGGTGCGGGTCTTTGAGCTCGCGCCCCGGCTCATGCCCCGGCAGCTCGACCTCGCCGCGGCGGCTCTCTTCGCGGAGAAGGTCCGCCGGAAGGGAATCGAAGCTCATTGCGGCGCGGCCGTGCGGACCCTCTCGGAGGGCGTTCTTGAGCTTTCCGACGGACGGCGGTTCGAGTTCGATCTGGCGGTGGTGTCCACCGGCATCCGCCCCAACATCGACTGGGTGAAACGCTCCGGGCTCCACTGTGCGCGAGGGGTGCTCGTGGACGATCGGATGCAGACGTCCGCCGAGGGGATCTTCGCGGCGGGGGACGTCGTCGAATGGCGCGGCCAGGTCGTGGGGCTTTGGGGAAACGCGATCGAGCAGGCCAAAGTGGCCGCGGCGGGCGCCGTCGGGAAACTCGCCTTTTTCCAGGGGTTCCTGCCGGTGACGATCCTCAAGTGTCTGGGGATTCCCCTCGTTTCCATGGGCGAAATTCTCGAGGACGGAGGCGGGGTGACCTCCCACGTGCGGAACGACGCCGCCGCGGGCACGTACCGGCGCGTCATCTTCCGCCACGGGATTCCGGTCGGCGGGATCCTTCTGGGAACGTCGGCGGGGATGGGCGAAATGCGCAAGCTCATCGAGGGAGGCCTGGAGCTCGAGAAGCTCAAGAAGAAGGTCGCCCCCGAGGAGGCGGTGGCCGTCCCATGATCGCCTACTTCCGATCGCTCGATCCGAAGGGGGTCCGCGCCGGCCTCCTCGCGGTGGCGGCGCTCGGGGCGGGAATCGTCCTGGGCTCCCGCACGCTGCGGTATTACGATCCGATTCTCCTGACGTACACCTTCGGGACGCTCTTCTCCGCCTTCGCGGTGGCGTACCGCTACGCGGTGTGGCTCCAGCGGCCGGCGACGCGCATGTACGCCGGACGGGTGCCGGAGCTTCTGCGACGGGGCGGCTGGGGACGGAACCTCGCGTTTCTGGCCCGCGCGGCCTGGGAGAACCTCCTGGCTCAGCGCTTCATTCGCCGGCGCGGCCGGCTCCGCTGGGTGACGCACTTCCTCATCGCCTGGGGCTGTGCCCTGGCGGGGGCCGTGACCTTTCCACTGGTCTTCGGATGGCTCCACTTCGAGAGCGTTCCCGAGCGGCCGGAAATCTACCGGGTGCTCTTTCTGGGGGTCGCGGTGGGAAGCTTCGACACGTCGTCTCCCGTGCGGTACGTCCTCTTCAATCTTCTCAATCTTTCGGCGGTCCTCGTGATCGTGGGGGTGGCTCTGGCGCTTCGCCGGAGGCTGCGGGATCCGGCGTCCCTGGCCCGCCAGCAGTTCGGAAACGATCTTGTGCCGCTCATCCTGCTTCTGGCGATTTCGGTGACGGGGCTCATGCTCACCTTCAGCACGCACGCGCTTGGAGGCGCCGGCTCCCAGGTGCTTTCCCTCGTTCATGCCCTCACGGTGTGCGCCACGCTCCTTTATCTGCCGTTCGGGAAGCTCTTTCACATCGTCCAGCGGCCGCTCCATCTGGCGGTGCATCTCTACCGCCGCGCGGAGGAGAAGGAGCCCGCCGCCCGCTGCCGTCGCTGCGGAGAGGCCTTCGCGCCGGCGCGGCAGATGGAGGATCTGCGACAGGTTCTGGCCGCGTCCGGATTGGCGCTTGAGGTCGATGTATGCCCCCGATGCCGGCGGCGCGCGATCGGCGTGAGCCAGGGGCGGTTCCTGGCGGAGGCGCGCCGTGGCTAGGCCGCCCCTTTCGATCGAGGATCTGGTGGCCGCCTACGGCCCGCGCCTCCACGACGCGCCGCCCGGGGGATGGGAAGACCGCCGGCCCCCCGACCGACGGGTCCGCACGCACTGCTGCTTCTGCGGCGTGCAGTGCGGCATTCAGCTCAAAGTCCGCGACGAACGCGTCGTGGGCTTCGAGCCGTGGGAGGAGTTCCCGGTCAACCGCGGCATGCTCTGTCCCAAGGGCGTCAAGCGGTACCTCCAGGGAAGCCATCCCGACCGGCTCCTGGCGCCTCTTGTCCGGACCGACGGGGGGTTCCGGGAGGCGGACTGGCCCGAGGCGCTCGATCTCGTGGAGGCGGGCATCCGGCGCGTCCAGGAGCGCTGGGGGAGGGACGCCTTCGCGGTGCTGTCGGGCGCGTCGCTGACGAACGAGAAGGCCTACCTCATGGGCAAGTTCGCCCGGGTGGCCCTGCGGACGAAGAACATCGACTACAACGGGCGCCTCTGCATGGTTTCCGCGGGAGCCGCCAACCGGATGGCGTTCGGCATCGACCGCGCGGCCAACCCCTGGAGCGACCTTCCGCTGGCCGAGACGATCATCGTGGCCGGGGCGAACATCGGCGAGTGTTTTCCGGTCCTGACGGATTACCTCTGGCGCGCCCGCGACCGGGGCGCGCGCCTTATCCTGATCGACCCCCGGATCACGCCTGTGGGGCGGACGGCGGATCTGGTTCTGCCCGTCCGCCCCGGGCGTGACTCTGCGCTTCTGAACGGGCTTCTGCACGTCTGCCTCCGGCGGGGGTGGATCGACCGCGACTTCATCGCGCATCACACGACGGGTTTCGAGGCGGTTGAGCGGGTCGTGCGGGAGTACACCCCGGAGCGCGTGGCGTCGATCGCCGGCGTTCCGGCGGTCGCGATCGAGCGCGCCGCGGAGGCGTGGGGAACGGCCCGGACGGGGATGTTCCTCCATGCGCGCGGCATCGAGCACCACACCAAGGGGGTCGAGAACTGCCTGGCGGCGATCAACCTCGTTCTGGCCACCGGCAAGATCGGCCGGCCGGGCTGCGGGTATTCCACGATCACCGGGCAGGGCAACGGCCAGGGCGGGCGCGAGCACGGCCAGCGGTGCAACCAGCTCCCGAGCGGCCGGGATATCGACAATCCCGAGCACCGCCGCCTCGTGGCCGAGCGCTGGGGAGTGTGCGAGGAGGAGCTGCCCGGGCCGGGGCTGCCCTCCACCCAGATGATGGAGGCGATCCACCGGGGGGAAATCCGCGGGCTTCTTTCGATCTGCTTCAATCCTCTGGTGTCGCTTCCGGACGCCGAGCACACGCGGGCGGCTCTCGAGAAGCTGGAGTTCTTCGCGGTCATCGACTTCTTCATGTCCGAAACGGCGCGCCATGCGGACGTGATTCTGCCCGGATCGCTTCACGAGGAGGACGAGGGGACGGTGACGACGGCCGAGGGACGCGTGGTGCGCGTCCGCCAGGCGGTCCGTCCGCCCGGAAAGGCCCGCCTCGACTGGGAAATCGTCTGCGATCTGGCGCGGCGGTTCGCCCCGTGGGACCGCTTTCCGTATTCGTGCGTGGAGGACATCTTCCGGGAGCTGCGGCACGTCTCGCGCGGCGGGACGTGCGACTACTACGGAATCACCTACGAGAAGATCGAGCGGCAGCACGGCGTATTCTGGCCCTGCCCGGAGCTCGACCATCCGGGCACGCCGCGGCTCTTCGAGGGGGGGCGCTTTTATCACCCGGACGGGCGGGCCCGGTTCCATGCGGTCGAGTACCGTCCGCCCGCGGAGGACGTGGACGAGGAGTATCCCGTGATCCTGACCACCGGCCGCGTGGTTTCCCAATACCTGAGCGGGAGCCAGACGCGCCGGATCGGTCCCCTCGTCGAGCAGTATCCCGAACCCCGGGTGGAGATGCATCCGGAGCTGGCGGCGCGCGTGGGGGTGGCCACCGGCGAGCGCGTGCGGGTGACGAGCCGCCGCGGCGAGGTGATCCTTCCGTGCCTGGTGACCCGGACGATCCGTCCGGACACGGTGTTCATCCCGTATCACTGGCCCGGCGAGAAGTCCGCGAACCGGCTGACGCTGCGGGCGCTCGATCCGGTTTCGAAGATTCCCGAGTTCAAGGTGTGCGCCGTGCGGGTGGAGAAGGCGCCGTGATCGATCCGGAGCTGGAGTTCGTCCTGGATCCCTCGCGCTGCATCGGCTGCCGCGCGTGCGTTCACGCCTGCGCGGAATGCGAGACGCACCGGGGAATCTCCATGATCCACCTCGAGGAGGCGGACCGGGCGGAGTCCACCCAGACGGTGCCGGTGGTGTGCCTGCACTGCGAGGATCCGGCCTGCGCCAACGCCTGTCCCGCCGATGCGATCAAGAAGACCGACGACGGCGTCGTGCAGTCGGCGCTGCAGTCGCGCTGCGTGGGGTGCTCGAACTGCGTTCTGGCGTGCCCGTTCGGGGTGCCCCGCTACGTCGCCCGGATCGACCAGATGATGAAGTGCGACCTGTGCTACGACCGCACGTCGGCCGGCAAGCGTCCGATGTGCGCCACGGTCTGTCCGAGCGGGGCGCTCTGGTTCGGGCCTCGGCGGGCGCTCGAGGGGACGCGCCGGGAGCGGCCCGCGTACCGGTTTCGGTTCGAGGGCCAGGTCGTGCGGACGAAGGTGGGCATGATGGTCCCTCCGGGGGCGGATGAGCTGGACGTGGCCCGCTGGATGGGGGAAGGAGGAGGCGATGGCCGGAACGCCGGCGTGGAAGGACGACTTCCCGATCTCGTGGGCCGATGACCACTACGTGACGCGGCGGGAGTTCACGAAGTCGCTGGTTCTGGTTTCGGGGGCGGCCTGCGCGGCCAACGGGACGCTGGCGGCGCTCGGGCTGCGCGACGCGCGGGCGGCGGCGCCGGAGCCCGTGCGGATCGGGACGGTGCGGGATCTTCCCGTCGGGGGTTCGCGGGTGTTCGAGTATCCGGGGCCGGGGGCGCCGTGCCTGCTCGTGCGCCTCGAGGAGGACCGTTTCGAGGCGTTCGGACAGAAGTGCACGCACCTGGGCTGCCCGGTGGTTTTCCGCGCGGCGACCCGGAAGCTTCACTGCCCGTGCCACGAAGGCTACTTCAGCGCCGAGGACGGGCGGGTGCTGGCGGGCCCGCCGCCGCGGCCGCTGCCCCGGATCGAGCTGGAACGCCGAGGAGACGAGCTGTGGGCGATCGGGATTCGTCGCTGAGAGCGCGGCGCGCCGAGCGGGCGCGGGAGATGTCCGTGATCTACGCCGTGATGGCGTGCCTGGTCCTTCTCATCCTCGTGCAGTTTCTTCTCCTCATGGCGGCGGTGGACGGATATCTGGCGGGACGGTGGGCGGGGCTTCTGCCGGCGGCGGGAGGCTCGGCGCTCTGCTTCGCGGCCTCCTGCGCGCTGGTCCGCTGCGTGGTTCCGCGACGGGAAGGGGGGCCGCGATGCGGATAGGGGACTTCCTGAGGTCGGGACACAAGCCGACGCTTCTTCTGGCCTTCCTCTACTTCGACGTGAGCTTCATGGTGTGGGTTCTCGTGGGGGCGCTCGGGATCTTCATCGCCGAGGAGTTCGGGCTGACGCCGGCTCAGAAGGGGCTGATGGCCGCGGTGCCGATCCTGGGCGGGGCGCTTCTTCGCGTGCCGATGGGGATTCTGGTGGATCGAGTCGGGCCGCGGCGGGCGGGGATTCTCGGTCAGATCGCGGTGCTGGCGCCTTTGGCCTGGGGGTGGCTCGGGGCCGCGCGTTGGGGCGAGGTGCTGGCCCTGGGCCTGCTCCTGGGGGTGGCGGGAAGCAGCTTCGCGGTGGCGCTGCCTCTGGCGGGGCGCTGGTATCCGCCCCGTCATCAGGGGCTGGCGATGGGGATCGCCGGGGCGGGCAACAGCGGGACGGTGGTGGCCGCGCTTCTGGCGCCGCGGCTGGCGGAGTCGTGGGGCTGGCGGGCGGTGTTCGGCGGTGCGCTTCTGCCGGCGCTCGTCGTGCTGGGGCTTTTCGTTCTTTGGGCGCGCGAAGCGCCGGGCCGTCCGGCCCCCCGGCCGCTCCGGGCGTATGTCGATCTCTGGAGAAAGCGCGACACGCTCGGGTTTTCGCTCCTTTACGCGGTCACGTTCGGGGGCTTCGTGGGACTGGCGAGTTTCCTGGCGGTGTTCTTTCATGATCAATACGCAATGGGGCGGATTGCGGCGGGAAATCTCGCCGCCTTGTGCGTCTTTGCGGGAAGCTTCATGAGGCCGGTGGGAGGATTCCTGGCGGACCGGTGGGGCGGGTTGCGGGTTCTGGTCCTGGTTCTGACGGGGGCGTCGCTGGGGTTGGGGGCGGCGGGGCTGGGTCCGCCCGCGGCGGGGGCGGCGGCGCTGCTGGTGGGCGCGCTCGCCTGTCTGGGGCTCGGAAACGGCGCGGTTTTTCAGCTCGTTCCGCAGCGTTTTCGGGAGGATCTCGGCGCCGCCACGGGCATGATCGGCGCGGCGGGCGGCCTGGGAGGCTTTCTGGTGCCGAACGTGCTGGGGCTGTGCCGGGAACTGACGGGAGCTTACGCGGCGGGGTTTTTTGTCCTGAGCCTGGCGGGGGCTTACGGAGTGGCCCTCCTGGGGTGGCAGCGGGAGCGGTGGGGGCGTTCGAAGGTCGAGCCGGGCGTACATCCGCCGGAGCCGTCCGCGCTTCGGCCCGCGGAGGCGGGTTCGCGTGGTTGATCGGGAGCTGGAGGCGTTCCTGGAGGAGTTCGATTCGTGCGCCACGGCGCCCACGCGGCGGCTGATGGGGGCGTACGTGCGCGGACAGCTGGCGCCGCTGGAGCGCAAGACGGTGCGGTCGCTGGCGCGCGCGGCGGGCGTGGCGGCGCGGACGCTCCAGGAGTTTCTGTCGCTGCACCGGTGGGACGAGGAGCGGGTGCGGTCGCTCGTGGCGCGAATCGGGGCGCGCCGGCACGGGGCCGCCGCCGAGGCCGCGTTTCTGCATCTTTCGGGCCGGCCCAAGAAGGGAGACCGCACGCCGGGCGTCGACCGGCAGCATTGTCCCTCCACGGGGCGCGTCGAGAACTGCTGTGTTCTCGTTCACCTGGGGCGGGTGGACGGGACGTTTCGATGTCTTCTGGAGAGCGACGTCTCTCTGTCCGAGCGTTGGGCCCAGGAGGAGCGTCGCCTCCGGGCCGGCATTCCGGAGGGGGTTGCCGGGCGCTCGAAGGGGCGCGTGGCGCTGGATCTCCTGGAGCGCGCCGAGCGGCGGGGGCTTCGGTTCGGCTGCGTTCTGGCGACGCGCGACCTGGGGCGGGAGCCGGAGTGGGTGGAGGAGGTGGCTCGCCGGGGACGGGCCTTCCTCGTCGAGGTTCCGGGGGATTTCGCAGGGCGCGCCGCGGGAAGAGAAGGGCCGGTCCGCGATCTGGCGGGCGCGGGGGATGCGCTTCTGGCTTTCGCCTTACGCGGAAATGAAGAAGATCGGCCGCTGAGACTGCTGGCGCTCCGGGAGGGCGGGTATTTTGTGACCAACCTTCCGGGTTCGCTCGAGGATCTGGCTGAACGCGCGCGGGACGTGGCGCGTCTCGAAAAGGCGTTCGCGGCGGACCGGCGCGCGGTGGGGCTGGAGGAGTTCGAGGTCCGCGGCTACCGTTCGCTGCGGCGGCACTTGGCGCTTTCGGCGGTGAGTCTTCTTTATTTGGCCTTGAGGCGCCAGGAATCGCCGATGGCCCGGCCGTTCGAGGGGCCCGTGGCGCTCTGAAGGCGCAAGTAGCGCATCATACCGAAGAGTGTCTTTTTCCATCGGATCCTACCGCCCGGTAGGACTCCTTTTCTTTCCGCGTCCGGCCGCCGTTCTCGCAACCTGATGATCTCCAAGGAGATTTATCGATTTCCGGGGCGGCCGTGGGTGTGGCACAGGGGTTGCGGTGGAGGGCGGCAGGCGACCGTGCGGGCGTTCCGCGCGGCGGCGTCCGGGGTTGCCAGGGACGCGATCGAAGGGGTGGCGCTTCTTCGAAGAAAGGGGACTGGAGTCATGCGCAGGCACGGGCGGTGGATGGCCAAGCTCGCGGTGGTGCTTCTGGTCGGGTTCGTCAGTTCGATCGCCTGGGCGGCGATTCAGGACAAACCGGCCGAGCCGACGAAGTCGGCGCCGGCCGCGGTGGACTGGGGCGCGAAGATCAAGGAGGCCCTGGGGTCCCAGAAGGTGATGGCGGACACCGTCTGGACGCTCATCGCCGGGATGCTCGTCTTCTTCATGAACCTCGGATTTGCGTGCGTGGAGACGGGCCTGTGCCGGGCGAAGAACGCGGTCAACATTCTGTCCAAGAACTTCATCGTCTTCGCGGCCAGCTCGCTGGCGTTCTGGTTCCTGGGGTGGGGACTGATGTTCGGCGACGGAAACTCGTTCGTGGGGACGAGCGGGCTTTTCTGCGTCGGGGGAGCCGACGCCAGTCCCCTGACGGGCGACGACTACAAGAACGCGGGAGGCGTCTACAGCGCCATCAGCTGGAGCGGGACTCCGCTCTGGACGAAATTCTTCTTCCAGCTCGTCTTCTGCGGCACGGCGGCCACCATCGTCTCGGGCGCCGTGGCCGAGCGCATCAAGTACGGCTCCTTCATTCTCTTCACGCTCTTCATGGGCATGGTGATCTACCCCGTGGTGGGCCACTGGATCTGGGGCGGCGGGTGGGCTTCCTCCATGGGCATGGTGGACTTCGCCGGCTCGACCCAGGTGCACTCGATCGGCGGGTGGGCCGCCTTGGCCGGAGTGCTTATGCTGGGGCCCCGCATCGGAAAATACGGGCCGGACGGAAGGGTCAACCCGATTCCGGGACACTCGATGGCGCTGGCCACGATCGGGACCTTCGTGCTCTGGTTCGGCTGGTTCGGCTTCAACCCCGGCAGCACGATGGGCGTGGATCCGGAAGCCATCGGCGAGATCGCCATGACCACGAACATGGCGGCCGCGGCGGCCACCGTGACGGCGACCCTGACGAGCTGGGTGCTGATGGGCAAGCCCGATCTCGGCATGACGCTCAACGGTTCGCTCGCGGGCCTGGTGGCGATCACGGCCCCCTGCGCGTTCGTGACGGTGGGAGCTTCGGTGCTCATCGGCGCGATCGCGGGCGTTCTCGTGGTGGTCTCGGTGATCTTCTTCGACAAGATCAAGGTGGACGATCCGGTGGGCGCGCTGTCCGTCCACCTGGCCAACGGCGTGTTCGGCACCCTCTGCGTGGGCCTTTTCGCCACCCCGGATCGGATCGGCCGGTCGGGAAATTCCGCCGCGACGGCGGGTCTTTTCTACGGCGGCGGCTTCGCCCAGCTCGGCAAGCAGCTGGCGGCGATCGGGGCGACCGCGGCGTACGTCTTGGTGGCGTCCTTCATCTTCTGGGGCATCATCAAGGCGACGGTCGGGATGCGGGTGTCGGCCGAGGAAGAGGTTCAGGGCCTGGACATCGGCGAGCACGGCCAGGAGGCCTACCCCGGCTTCCAGATGGTGCAGAAGTAGGGCAGGGAACAAGAAAGAGGAGAACGACCGTGAAAAAAGTGGAAGCCGTCATCAAGCCCTTCAAGCTCGACGAGGTCAAGGCCGCGCTGAGCCAGGTCGGCGTTCAGGGTCTCACCGTCACCGAGGTCCGGGGTTTCGGCCGCCAGAAAGGCCACAAGGAGCAGTACCGCGGGACCGAATACACGGTGGACCTCGTGCCCAAGGTCAAAATCGAGGTGGTCGTCTCGGATGCCTCGACTCCCGCCGTGGTCGAAGCCATCATCCGGTCCGCCCGCACGGGCGAGATCGGAGACGGAAAGATCTTCGTCTCGCCCCTCGAACAGGTCGTCCGCATCCGCACGGGCGAAAAGGGCGAGGCGGCGGTGTAGGAATCCCGTCTTCCGGGAGGGTCCGCCGACGGGGAGCGGACCGCGGCGGACCCCCCGGCATTCCGGCCCCCTGGAGGGAGGAGGAAACGGGCCTCCGGACGCAAGGAGGCGCCGGTTGCCCCGCGGGCCGGCCGCCGATATCATGCGGGTCCCATGGGCGAAGTCCTGGCCGCGGGCGGCCTGAAAGAGGGCTTGGCGCGGGAGCGCCTCCAGATCGAGGCGCTGCACCGCGCCGGCGCTCTCGGCGGACAGGTGTCCTCCGCCCTGACCGACCTGTACGACCGCGCCGTCGGCCGCGCGTACCGCGAGGCGGTCGAGCGCCTGCCCGCCGCCGAGCGCCCCCATGTCCTTCGGGAGCTGGCGCTCGTCGCCGTCGGCGGCTACGGGAGGGGCGACATGGCCCCTTACTCGGATGTGGACCTCCTTTTCCTCCATGTCCGCCGCCCCCGGGCTTCGGTTCTCGAGCTCGTCTCGGCGCTCGTGCGGGATCTTTGGGACGCGGGACTCAAGCTCTCCCAGAGCGTCCGCTCCCCTTCGGACGCGATCGCGTTTGCGCGGAAGGACTTTCCGCTGCGCACCTCCCTCATGGAGGCGCGGCTCGTCGTGGGAAGCGCCGCGCTCTTCGCCGAACTTCAGCGCCGCTGCCACCGTCTGATCGCCTCGTCGTCGCTGGAGCGCTTCATCGACGCCTGCCTTCAGGAGCGAGCCCAGGAGCACCGCGACACGGTGGCCAGCGTCAACCTCCTGGAGCCCAACGTCAAGAAGAGCCCCGGCGGACTGCGGGACGTGCACCTCTTGCGCTGGATCGCCCTGTCGCGGTACGGGACGCGCGATCCGGAAATGCTCCGCGTGGGCGGCGTGCTCACGGCCGAGGACGCTCAGACGCTTTCGGCGGGCGCCGAGTTTCTCTATCGTATCCGCCACGAGCTTCACTTCCACGCCCGCGGGGCCCAGGACGTCCTCACGCGCGAGGAGCAGGTCCGCATCGCCCGCTGGCTCGGGTTCGAGGATCAGGGGCCGCTCCTGGGCGTGGAACGCTTCATGCAGCAGTACTACCGGCACACGACGGCGGTCCACGACCTGGCGATGCGCTTTGCCGCCGGGGCGCGCCGGCGGGGACTGGCCCGCCGGGCGCTGGACCGTTTCCTCACCCGGCGGGTCGAGGAGCATTTTCTCCTGGGCCGCGAGACGATCGCGATCGATTCCCAGGCCCCTCCGGAGGAGCTGCGCCGGGCGGATGTTCTGCTGCGCCTTTTCGACCTGGCCCGCAAGCACGGCGTGGCCGTCGCCCACGAGACGCTGGAGCGCGTGCGCGCCGCCGCGCCGGGCTGCGAGCTGACGCCGGAGGCGCGCCGCCGGTTCCTGGAGATCATGGCGGACCCCGAGGGGCTCGGCGGCCTGGTCCGGAACCTCCACCGGGTGGGACTTCTGGGGCGCTTCATCCCCGCCTTCGAGCACGCCCGCTGCCTGATGCAGTTCAACCAGTACCACAAGTACACCGTGGACGAGCACTCCATCCGCGCCCTCGAGGCCGCCGCCGCGCGCGCCCGCGACCCGGGTCCCATCGGACAGGCCTACCGGGAAACCCGCCGCAAGGACGTTCTCCACCTGGCCGTCCTCCTGCACGACATCGGCAAGGGGCGCGAGGAGGATCACAGCGAGGTGGGACGGCGGATCGCCGAGGAACTGGGACGGGAGCTGGGGCTCGACGAGCACGACCGCGCCCAGCTCGTCTTCCTCGTCCACAAACACCTCCTCATGGCCCACACCGCCTTCCGGCGCGACGTCGCCGACGTCAAGACGATCGTCCAGTTCGTCCGGGCCGTGGGGACCCTGGAGACGCTCCGGATGCTCTACGTCCTGACGGCGGCCGACACGGAGGCCGTCGCGCCCGGAAGCTTCACGGGATGGAAGGAGTCGCTCCTGACGGAGCTCTACATGCGCGCGTCGGAGGAGCTCTCCGGTTCCGCTCCGGTGGCCGACGAACGCCAGCGCGCTGAGGCCGTGCGTTCGGCGCTTCGCGCGCGCCTGGCCGTCCGGGAGCCCCTCGAAGCCCTGGAACGCCGCCTGGCGGCCATGCCCGACGCCTATCTTCTGCGCACCGATCCGGAAACGCTGGCGGCTCACCTGCGCATTCACGCGGAGCTCGATTCCGAACGGGGCGTCCGCGTGGAATCGGTCTATCTCAAGGAGACGGGACTGACCCAGTACACCGTCTTCGCGCGGGAATCGCTCACCCCCGGAATCTTCTCGAAGATCACCGGCGTCCTGGCCGCCGAGCGCTTCCAGATCGTCGACGCCCAGATCGTGACCTGGTCGGACGGATTCGTCGTGGACGCCTTCCGAGGCGTGGACACCGATTTCCCGGGAGAACCCCCGCCCTACCGCCGGACTGAAATCGCCGGCCGGATCGAGGAAGTCCTGCTCGGGCGGCGGACGGTGGAGGCGCTCTTCGCCGCCCGGCGGGCTCCCTCGCCGCCGAACCCGCTGCGGGTCTCCTCGGGTTCCACCCAGGTCGAGATCGACAACGCCAGCTCCGACCGCTACACCATCGTCGAGGTCTTTGCGGACGACCGCCTGGGACTTCTCTACACGATCGCCCGGACCCTCTTCGAGATGGGGTTGTCCATCTCGTCGGCCAAGATTTCCACGCGGCTCGACCAGGTGGTGGACGTCTTCTACGTCACCGACCGCCAGGGGGCCAAGCTCACCGACGGCGAACGGAGCGAAGCGGTCCGGCGACGCCTCCTGGAAGTTCTGGACGCCTTCCGATAGCGCTCTCGGGTGTTAAGGATCATGGGGGCGGAGAAGGAGGGTTCATGGGACGGTTCGTCGCCTGGGGTCTCGTCCTGGCCGCGTTCGGGGGACCGTCGGGGGCTCAGGAGGAGTCCGGCGCGGGCCTCCGCGCCGGCGCGGCCGCGAGCAACATCACGCCGTTTCTGGGCGAGCCGATCGTGGGCGGCTGGGATTCGCCTCCGGCCGCGCACATTCACGACGAGCTTCACGCCCGCTGCCTGGCGCTCGACGACGGCCGCACGCGGCTTCTCTTCGTCGTCTGCGACAACGTCGGAGTGTCCCGCGAGGTCTTCGACGAAGCCCGCGGGTTGATCGAAAAGGAGACGGGCGTCCCCGGGGCGCATGTCCTTTTGTCCTCGACGCACACGCATTCGGCGACGTCCGCGCGCGGCCGCGGCCCGCTGGGAGGGGGGCCGCTTTCGGACTACGCGCGCTTCCTCGCCCGCCGGATCGCCGACGCCGCCCGCCGGGCGCTCAACCATCTGGAGCCCGCCCGGATCGCCTGGGGATCCGTGCAGGCTCCGGAGCATCTTTTCAACCGCCGCTATTTCATGAAGCCCGGCGTTGCGATTCCCAACCCGTTCGGCGGCGAGGACCGGGTGCTCATGAATCCCGGGGTGGGGAACCCGAATGTGGACCGGCCCGCCGGCCCCGTGGATCCCGAGCTGGCCTTCCTCTCCGTGCGCGCCCGCGACGGCCGGCCCCTGGCGCTTCTGGCCGTGTATTCGCTGCATTACGTGGGCGGCGTCCCCGCGGGGCACGTGTCGGCGGACTATTTCGGGGTTTTCGCCGAGCGTGTGGGCGAGCTTCTGGGAGCGTCCCGCCACGACCGCCCCTTCGTCGGGATCCTGGCCAACGGCACCAGCGGGGACGTCAACAACATCGACGTTCTCGGGAAACCCGAGCGCCTGCCTCCCTACGAAAAGATGCGCCGGGTGGCCGACGCGCTGGCCGAGAAGGTCGCCCGGGCCGAGCGGGAGCTGGTCGGGGACGACCGATGCACGCTCGGGGCCCGGATGCGGGACCTGGTGCTCAGGGTGCGCAAGCCCACGGCGGAGCAGCTCGCCCGCGCGCGGGAGGTGCTGGCCCGGCCTCCGGACGCCAAGCCGAGGCATCCGCGGGAAGCGGTCTACGCGCGCCGGGCGCTTGAACTTTCCGAGGCGCCCGAGGAGGTGTCGGTGCCCCTTCAGGCGGTGCGGGTCGGGGACGTGGGCATCGCGGCCGTTCCGTTCGAAGTGTTCACCGAGATCGGCCTGGAGCTCAAGCGCCGCATTCCGCTGCCGCGCCGGTTCACGGTCTCGCTGGCCAACGGGTCCTACGGGTACCTGCCGACGCCCGAGCAGCACGCGCTCGGAGGGTACGAGACCTGGCTGGGGACCAACCGCGTGGAGGTCGAGGCCTCCGTCAAGATCGTCGAAGGGCTCCTGCGTCTTTTCGACGAGCTCGCGGGGCCGCGTTAAGGTTGTCGGGCCCGGTCCTGAAAAGCTAGAATGTCCGGCCGGTCGTTGAGGCCGTACTTTCGTCGCGCGGGACCTCTTTCAAGGGGGATAGGGATGGGCATTCCTCGATTTCTGGGGGCGCTTGCGGTGGCGGCCGTCGGGGCGGCGGGGCCGGTCTCGGCGTGGGGTCAGGATCCGGCGTCTTTGGAGAAGAGAGTGGCCGAACTGGAGGCCAAAGCGGCCGCTCCGGTGAACTCCGGCGACAACGCCTGGATGCTGGTCTCGTGCGCGCTGGTTCTCATGATGACCGGTCCGGGACTGGCGCTCTTCTACGGGGGGCTCGTCCGCCGGAAGAACGTGCTGTCCACCATGATGCACAGCATGTTTCTGATGGGGCTGATGTCGCTGCTTTGGTTTCTCTACGGCTACAGCGTAGCGTTCGCCGACGGGAACGCCGTTTTCGGCAGCCCCGCGACCTACTTCATGATGCGGGGGGTGAGCGCTTCCGAGCCCAATGCGACCTACGCGGCGACGATCCCGCACCAGACCTTCATGCTGTTCCAGCTCATGTTCGCGATCATCACTCCGGCGCTCATCTCGGGAGCCTATGCGGAGCGGATCAAGTTCAGCGCCATGGTGCTTTTCACCCTCCTGTGGGCCACGGTGGTCTACTTTCCGCTGGCGCACATGGTGTGGGGCAACGGGGGGCTTTTCAACTGGGCGCTCGGCGGAAAGATCCCGGCGCTGGATTTCGCCGGAGGCACGGTGGTCCACATCAGCTCGGGCGTTTCGGCCCTCGTGTGCGCGGTCGTCGTGGGCCGGCGCCTGGGGTATCCGGGGCAGCCCATGCCGCCGCACAATGTGGTCTACAGCATGGTCGGCGCGGCGCTGCTCTGGGTGGGCTGGTTCGGCTTCAACGCCGGCAGCGCGCTCTCGGCGGGTTCGGGGGCCACGTCGGCCTTTGCGGCCACCCATTTCGCCGCGGCCGCGGCGGCGGTCAGCTGGGCGGGGGCCGAATGGGTTTTGCGGGGCAAGCCCAGCGCCCTGGGCGCCGCCTCGGGCATGGTGGCGGGTCTGGTGGCGGTGACCCCCGCGGCCGGTTTCGTCACCATCCCGGCCGCCGTGGCGATCGGCCTGGTCGCCGGGGTCGTCTGCTATCTGGCGGCCGCCAAGCTCAAGTACGTCCTCGGCTACGACGATTCGCTGGACGCTTTCGGCGTGCACGGGGTCGGCGGCACCCTCGGGGCGATCCTGACGGGGCTGCTGGCCAGCAAGGAGGTGAATCCCGCGATCTTCAAGGAGGAAGCCGGGAAGGTGATCTACGACTACTCGGGCGGGGCGGGACAGTGCTTCAACCAGCTGCTGGCCGCCGGCATCACCTGGGTGTGGGCGGCGGTCGCGAGCTTCGTCCTCTTGAAAATCATCGATGCCCTGGTGGGCCTGCGTCCGACGGAGGCCGAGGAGAATCAGGGCCTGGACCTCACGCTTCACGGCGAGGCGGCTTATAATTAGAGGGAAAAGGAGATCCGCGGTGAAGAAAGTCGAAGCCATCATCAAGCCGTTCAAGCTCGACGAAGTGAAGAACGCCCTTTCGAAGATCGGCGTTCAGGGACTGACCGTCACCGAGGTCCGCGGCTTCGGGCGCCAGAAGGGCCACAAGGAACAGTACCGCGGCGCGGAGTACACGATCGACTTCGTGCCCAAGGTGAAAGTCGAGGTCGTCGTGGCCGACTCCGCCGTGGCCGGCGTCGTGGACGCCATCACCCGCGCCGCCCGCACGGGCGAGATCGGGGACGGCAAGATCTTCGTCTCGACGCTCGACGAGGCGATCCGCATCCGGACCGGGGAACGGGGCGAGGCCGCGGTCTAGGCGGCGGGGTTGACGGCGACCGACGGATCGATAGGATAAGGCACCTATGGACCGCATTCCCATGACGCGGGAGGGGTACGAGCAGATCCGCAGGAAACTCGACCACCTCAAGAACGTGGAACTTCCCCGCCTCCAGAAGGCGCTGGGAGAGGCGCGCGAGCTGGGGGATCTCTCCGAGAATTCGGAGTTCGACGCCGCGCGCTCCGAAATGTGGAACGTGGACCAGCAGATCGCGGAGCTGGAACAGAAGCTCGCCCTGGCCGACGTCATCGACCCCTCGGCTCTGAAACTCGACGCGATCGCCATCGGCGCGTTCGTGCGGGCGGAGGACCTGGAAACGCGCCGGAGGGAGGAGTTCCTGCTCGTGGGGGAAGGGGAAGTCCGCAACGACGTGGACACGGTCTCGGTCGTCTCCCCCCTCGGTCAGGCCTTCCTGGGCAAGAAGGTCGGGGACGTGGCCGAGGTCCAGGCGCCCCGGGGGCGGATCCGCTACCGGGTCCTCGAGTTCCGGTATGGCTAGTCGCGGCGGCCCTCCCGGGAAGCGCCGGCAGGCCCGCACGTACGCCTCGGCCGCCCGCTCGGGGCTGGACGCTCCGTTGCCGCGGATCGAGACGTGGGAGAACCAGTTCCCCCGGACCACGATCACCATCGTCGATCCGGAGTACAACGCCATCTGTCCCAAGACGGGCCTGCCGGATTTCGGGACGTTGACCGTCCAGTACGAGCCGGACCGGAAAGTGATCGAGCTGAAGTCCTTCAAGCTCTACATCACCGCCTTCCGGAACCTGGGGATCTTTTACGAGAACGCGGTCAACCGCGTGCTCCGGGACCTCGTGGCCGCGTGCGATCCCGTGTGGATGGCGGTGACGGGGGAGTTCGCCGCCCGCGGAGGCATCCGCACGCGCGTGGACGTGCGCTACGAGCGGGGGCGCTGAACGGCCGCCTCGGGGCCAACCGCGTCTCCCACCCGCACTTCCCCCGACGCGACCACGCGGGCGAGCAGGCCCCGGCGGTTTCCGATCCGCGCGCGCAGGCCCGGCCGCACGGAATCAATGAAGGCGCACGGCTCGCAGGGCTTGGTGATCTCGAGGACCGCCGAGCCCACGCGCAGAAGCGTGCCCGGCGCCAGCGCCGTCAGATCGATCCCCCGCGTGACGATGTTTTCGCGGACTTCGCCGGGGGACAGGCCGAAACGGTCGCAGTCCTCTTGCGCCATGAGGAGCACCTGGCGGGAGCTTCCGGGGCGCGCGTGGTGGTCCCCCTCGATGCCCAGCCCCGCGACGAGGCGCAGGCTCGGGCGCGCCTCCATCGGCCGCCGTCCCCCGGGACAGCGCTGGAGGTGGATCACGAGGGCCACCGGGCCATTATAGCGTCGGCCGGGCGGCACGTCCCTATTCGTCCCGGTCGCCTTCGGCCTTTTGGGTTCCCTCGCGCAGATGGCGCTCGATACGGTCGATTTCGAGGAGGAATTCCTCCCGGAATCCTGCGGAGACCGGCGGGCGGCGCGGAGTCCGGCCTCGGGTGCGCCGAGCGGGTTTCTTCTTTCTCATTCCTCGTTCTCCCCTTTCTTTTCGAGCGCTCCCGCCGGAGCCGCGTTATGGATCCGCCCGCCGGCGCCGTTGCCCGGCCCCGTGGGATCGGGTATCCTGCGGGCGAATGAAGCTGGATCCGGATCCGTCGCTCGGTCGCGCGCTTGAGATCGCCCGCGCCGTTCGGGACGCCGGGGGGCGCGCCTACCTGGTCGGGGGGCTGGTCCGCGACCGCGTTCGGGCGGCGCTTCTCGGGGAGCCGCCCTCGGAGGCGCGGGATTTGGATCTCGAAGTGTACGGCCTGCCGGGAAACGCCCTGCGCTCGCTTCTGGAGCGGTTCGGGCGGGTGGACACGGTGGGAGAATCGTTCCGGGTCTACAAGATCGGCGACGTGGACGTGAGCCTTCCGCGGCGCGACCAGAAGAGGGCTCCCGGCCACCGGGGCTTTACGATCGAGGGGGATCCGGACATGTCCGTGCGGGAGGCCAGTCGACGCCGGGATTTCACGATCAACGCGCTTCTCTGGGACCTCCTGACGGGGGAAGTGCTGGATCCGTGGGGCGGGATCGAGGACCTTCGCGCCCGGCGGCTGCGCGCGGTAGACCCCGCCACGTTCGGAGAGGATCCGCTCCGGGTGCTCCGGGCGATGCAGTTCGCGGCGCGCTTCGAGTTCGCGATCGATCCGGGGACCGTGGCCCTGGCGCGCGGCATCCCGCTCGAGGAGCTTCCGGCGGAGCGCCTCTGGGGGGAATTCGAGAAGCTGCTCCTCCGGGCGCGGCGCCCGTCGATCGGCCTGGCGGCGGGGCTCGAGATGGGCGTGATGGACCGGCTTTTTCCGGAACTTAAGGCTCTGGTAGGGTGTCCGCAGGAGCCGGCCTGGCATCCCGAGGGCGACGTGTGGGTCCACACGCTTCAGGCGGTGGACGTGGCCGCGGGTCTCGTCGAAGATCTTTCCTACCCCCGGAAGGCGGCGGTTCTTCTGGGAACGCTCTGTCACGACCTGGGAAAGCCGCCGACCACGCGGGTGATCGACGGCCGGATCCGGTCGCTTCATCACGAGGAGGAAGGCGTGCCGCCCGCGCGGCGGCTTCTGGACCGCCTGAATGTCCACACGCTGGACGGCTTCGACGTTCGACGGCAGGTCCTGGCGATTGTGGCCAATCACCTTAAACCGGGGCTCTTCTACAGGGAGCGGGACCGGCTGGGGGACGGCGCCTTCCGGCGCCTGGCCGCCAAGTGCGAGCTCGATCTGCTCTATCGCGTGGCCAAGGCGGATTCGCTGGGCCGCCGGGCTCCGGGAGCGCCGGAACCGGACGCGGAGGCGCAGGAATGGTTCATCCGCAAGGCGCGGGAGCTGGCGGTGGAGCACGGGCCGCCGAGGCCGCTCCTGATGGGGCGCCACCTTCTCGAGATGGGGGTGGCGCCGGGGCCGGCCATGGGGCGGCTCCTGCACGAAGTCTACCAGCTTCAGCTCGACGGGCAGGTCCGCACGCTCGAGGAAGCGCGGGAGGCGGCGCGGCGGCTTCTCGGCGTTACGCCTTCCGAGGGTTCCCCGTAGAAGCCCCTTCGGGCGTCCGCGCCGCGCGCTTGCGGTCCAGGCGCAGTTTGTACTCGATCGAGTCCACGAGGGCCTGCCAGGACGCCTCGATGATGTTGTGGGACACCCCTACGGTGCCCCACGTCTCATGTCCGTCCCCGGAGGCGATGAGCACGCGCGTCTTGGCGCTGGTGCCCTGGGTGCCCTCGAGGATGCGGACCTTGTAGTCCCGGAGCGACATCGTCTTGAGCGTCGGGTAGAAGGCGTCGAGCGCCTTCCGCAGGGCGTTGTCCAGGGCGCTGACGGGTCCGTTTCCCTCGGCGGCGGCGTGTTCGGGGATGCCGTTGACCTTGAGCTTGATCGTGGCCTCGGCGGCCGGAGCGGCGTCTCCGCGTTTCTCCACGACGACGCGCCAGCCTTCGAGCTCGAAGCTGCCGCGATGGCGTCCCAGGGCCTTCTCCATGAGAAGCTCGAAGGAGCCCTCGGCGCCCTCGAACTCGTAGCCCTGATCCTCGAGCTCCTTGAGAAGCTGGAGGATCTGGCGGGTTTCCGGCGTGTTCTTGCTGAGATCGATTCCGTACTGGGCCGCCTTCCAGAGGACGTTGGACTGGCCCGAAAGTTCCGAGACCAGCACGCGGCGATGGTTGCCGACGAGCTCGGGGTTGACGTGTTCGTAGGTCTGAGGGTGCTTGGAGACGGCCGCCACGTGAGCCCCGCCCTTGTGGGCGAAGGCGGAGTCTCCGACGTAGGGCTGATGCTGCCAGGGCGGGCGGTTGGCCAGTTCCGAGACGAACCGCGAGACGTCGCGCAGCTGGGCCAGGGATCCTTCCGGCAGGCACGGAAGGCCGAGCTTCAGCATGATGTTGGGGATGATCGAACAGAGGTTGGCGTTGCCGCAGCGCTCGCCGTAGCCGTTGATCGTTCCCTGAACGTGGTCCACGCCTTCGAGCACCGCCGCCAGGCTGTTGGCCACCGCGCACTCGCCGTCGTTGTGGACGTGGATCCCGAGCGGCGCGCGGACATGCCGGCGGACCTCGCGGATGATCTCGACGACCTCGTGGGGCAGGGTGCCCCCGTTGGTGTCGCAGAGGACCAGGCACGAGGCGCCGGCCTCCTCGGCCGCCCGCAGGGTCCGCAGAGCGTACTCGCGGTTGCTCTTGAAGCCGTCGAAGAAGTGCTCCGCGTCGTAGACGACTTCCTCGAAGCGCGGCTTGAGGAAGCCCACGGAGTCGGAGATCATCGCGAGGTTCTCCTCGAGGGAGGCGTTGAGCACCTCGAGCACCTGGAAGTCCCAGGTTTTGCCGAAGATCGTGGCGACGGAAGCGCCCGATTCGACGAGCCGGCGGAGGTTGGAGTCCGCGGAGGCGGCGGTATGGGGGCGCCGCGTCGATCCGAAGGCGGCGAGCTTCGCGCGGCGGAGGGGCACTTCCTTCATGCGTTCGAAGAAGCGCACGTCCTTGGGGTTCGAGCCCGGCCAGCCTCCCTCGATGTAGTGGACGCCGAACTCGTCCAGGCGCCGGGCGATGCGCACCTTGTCCTCCATGGAGAAGGTGACGCCTTCGCCCTGAGTGCCGTCGCGCAGCGTCGTATCGTAGATTTTGATCCGCCGGCTCATGATCCGACCCTCCATGTCCCGGGCCGCGAGGCCTCGTTCGGGTTCGATGAATGAGGAAAAGGTCAACGGGTGGGGGCTCCACGCCCGGATTCCGGGCCCGGAGCGGGCGGGCGGCGGCGCCGGGCCGCGCCCGCGCTAGGTAATTCGACGGAGGTCCGTTCCGGCGAAGCCTCGCATAGGTTTCCTAACATCTCCGATCGGGACTGGTTTTTCAAGAGGAATATGCTAGAATCCGCAGGATGTCGCTCAGCCTCATTCTCCTCACGCTGGCCACCACCGTGGTCTTCGAAGTTCTCACCTGCGCCGGCCGGTTCTTCCTGGGCTTGCGCTCGTGCGAGATCGCCCCGCGCTACACGCGCTACACGCTCGGGGTGCGGATCCATCACGGGTACGTGGGCGCCGTGGCCATGCCGCCGGGCTTCATGGTCTCCTCGGATCCCGTCTTTTCGCCCGTCCTTCTGGCGGTGGCGGGCGGTCTTGTCCTGTCCGATCTCGTGCATCACTTCGTTGTTCTCCCCCTGATCACCGGCGAATTCGATTAGATCCCGCGATTTCCCCGGACGCCTGAACCGCCCTTCGGCTATACTCTCCTCAACGCGCAGTGGGGGCTAAAGATACGCCGGTCGACGCGCCCCTGGAGGCGCCGGCCGTATTCGAGGCGCGTCCCTCCCTGCGGGAAAGGAGGTGATCCAGTGCAGGTGGGTGAAAGTATTCGGAGGCTCTCGAGCTAGCGGGAGCAGGCGTG
Organism: Planctomycetota bacterium; assembly: GCA_035574235.1. NCBI lineage: Bacteria > Pseudomonadati > Planctomycetota > Planctomycetota bacterium. The sequence goes on from DATLZA010000175.1 coordinate 47,192, forward strand.
CTCTCGCCTGCCGCGGGAGCCACGGTACTCTGAACCTCGCGAAGGGGCCCCGTCCGGAAACGGCCGGGGCCCTTTCTTTTTCGGCCCGGGCGCGGGAGTCACCGCCAGTCCGCCAGGAAGACGTTGAGGTCGCGCCGCGGATCGCGCGCGCCGCGGTTGGAGATGAAGACGAGCCGCCGGCCGTCCGGGGAGAAGTGGGGAAAGCTGTCGAATCCTTCGTGCCGCGTGAGCCGCCGGAGGCCCGTGCCGTCGGGACGGATCGCGTAAAGGGAGAAGCGGCCCGGCGCGTCGGCCTCCAGGTTGGAGGCGAAGACGATCGTCCGCCCGTCGGGGTGGAAGCAGGGAGCCCAGTTGGCCTTGCCGTTCCGCGTCAGCGCCCGCTCTTCGGTGCCGTCCGGGCGGGCCAGGTAGATTTCGAACCGGCATCGATTCGGACGCAGCACTCGCCGCGAGAGGAGCCTCCGATATTCTTCCTCTTCTTCGGGAGTCTCCGGATAAAAGGCGCGGTAGACCAGCCATTGTCCGTCGGGCGAGAAGAAGGCGCCGCCCGCGTAGCCGCGCCGGTGGTTCACTTTCCGGAGGCCGGTCCCGTCCACGTTCATCGTGTAAAGACCGATCCCGCCGTCGCGGTGGGAGGTGAAAACGATGCGCCGGCCGTCGGGAGCGACGGTCGCCTCGGCGTCGTAACCGTCGTGGTCGGTGAGCTGCCGGAGCGTGCCGTCGGTTTCGCGGAGGAAAAGGTCGAACGTGCGGTGGAACGCCCAGGCGTAGCCTTCGCGGCGGTCGGGCGGGGGGGGAGGCTCGGCCCCGTGGTGATGGGTGGAGGAGAAGATCATCCGCCCGTCCGGAAGGTAGTAGGCGCAGGTGGCCTTCCCGCGGCCGTCGGTGATCCGCCGGAGCGCGCGCGTTTCGAGGTCCAACTCGTAGATCTGGTCGGCCGCGTCTCCGGGGCGGACGGCCATGAGGACCAGGCGTCGTCCGTCGAAGGAGAAGTAGGCTTCCGCGTGGGTCCCGCCCTCGGTGAGGGGACGCGGGTCGCGGGGGTAGGGCTCGGGCGGCCCGGGCTCGAGCGTTCCGCATCCGGCCAGAAAGAGCGCAAGCCCCATGCGGCGCATGAGGGCTCATCCTACGTCGCCGGCCCGCGGGCGTCAACGACCCCCCTTTTTTCGCGCGGCCGGGGCCGTCGCCGGGTAGAATGGGGCATGCCTCGGAAACGCCGGCGCCGGCCGTTCGTGGTCGGAAAGGACTTCCGGACCGACGGGAAGGAGCGCGTCACGCGGGGCGAGGACTACGTGGTGCACGGGGGAACGGCGCTCACGCACGAGGAGACCGTGGACCTCGTCAACGAGTTCTCCAAGCGGCTGCGCAAGGAAGGCTCTCCCGACGCCTCGACCGCCGCGGAAATCCTGCGCGAAGTGCTCTACGAACGCCGCCGCCGCAACTGACGCCGGAGCGCCCGCCGCAGCCAGGGCGTCAGGCGCCCCGCGGGACGCGCCGCGAAGAGCCAGGCGTCCACTTCGCGGGGGTTGGGACGCACGCGTTCGACCGTTCCGACGAAGACGGCGCAGATTTCGTTTTCGCCGTCCCCGCGGTATCGCGCCGTGTACGCGAAGCGGTCCACCTCGCGCAGCCGCGGCCGCACGCCCATTTCCTCGAAGACGCGCCGCCGCGCCGCCCGCGCGTAGGTCTCGCCTTCCTCCACATGGCCGGCGACGGTTCCGTCCCAGTATCCCGGCCACAGCCACTTGCGCCGGTGCCGCCGCGCCAGAAGAAGCTCCCCGCGGCGGTTGTAGAGCATCACGAGAAAGGCGCGATGGCGCCGGCCGCGGCCCTCGTGGCAGGCGCGCCGCGAGGCGGTGCCGATCACGCGGTCGCGCGCGTCCACGAGGAGGAGCCGGCGGGGCATCGGGGCCCATTAGACGGCCGGCCGCGCCGGGTGTCAAGCGGGCGGACGGCTCCCTTGTATTTTATGATTTATAAGTTATAATTAGCCGGGACGGCTCTCTCCGGGCGGCGCGGGGCGCGCGCCGCGCGGGGGCGGGCCGTGTCCGAGGAGAGGGGGGACGCATGGCGATCGCCTTCGCGCTTTTCGGCTGGATGTTCGGGACGCCGGCGGCTCAGGATCCGGCGTCCGCCGGACCGACCGTGGCCCTGCCGCCGGGACTTCCGGAACCCGCCCCCGCGGTCATCCCCCCGCCTCCCCCGCCCTCCACGGCGCCTCTGCTTCCGGATCCGGCCCCGAGCGCCGGGCTCGGCGGCTTTCTCGTGGGCTCCTTCGCCGTCCTCGGCCTTCTGGGAGGCGCGTTTCTCCTGCTTCGCCGCTTCGCCCGCGGAACGCGGCTTCTCGGCGGAGGCGCCATCGAAGTCCTCGCCCGCCGCGCCCTGGGGCCCCGCCAGGAGGTCTTCCTCGTCGACGTCGGCCCGCGCGTCTTCCTCATCGGGGCCACCCGCGACCGGCTGGCCCCCCTCGGGACGTTCGCGCCCGAGGAGGCCGCGGAGCTGAGGGCGCGCCTCGGCGCCGCTCCTGCGGAACCCGCCCCGCGTCCGGCCTCCCCCGTCCCCGCCCCGCCCGCCGGAGAGGACGACGGGGATCCGTACGACTCGCTCGTCGAAGAGCTCGCGGAGATTCGAAAAACGGTCCACGCCTGGAAGGCCTAGGGACCGCGCCCGGGGGACCCTCGTGAAACGGAAAGGGGCGACGATTCTGGCGTGCCTGGCCGGTCTGGCCGCGGCGGCCGCGTCGGCTCACGCGGCGCAGGAGCCGGGGTTCGACCCGCTCCGCCTGGCCCGCGACGCGGGCAAACCGGAGAACGTCCGCGGAGCCCTCGACCTCGTCGTGGGACTCACGGTCCTTTCGCTCGCCCCGGCCCTCCTGGTCCTGGTCACGTCGTTCACCCGCATCGTCATCGTCCTTTCCTTCGTCCGGCGCGCGATCGGCGCCCCGGAGCTTCCGCCGAATCCCGTCCTGACCGGCCTGGCCCTCCTTCTCACGTTCATGGTCATGGCTCCCACCTTCGGAGCCGTCAAGCGCGATGCGCTCGATCCCTATACGCAGCCGGCCCCGGAGCGCCGCATCTCCCAGGAGGAAGCCTTCCGGCGCGCCTCGGGACACCTGCGCGCCTTCATGTTTCAGCACGTCCGCGTCCGGGATCTCGGGCTCTTCATGGATCTGAGCCGCCAGCCCCGCCGGGAGCGCGGCTGGACGCCGGACGACGTCCCGACCGAAGTCCTCATTCCCGCCTTCGTCACAAGCGAACTGCGCCGGGCCTTCGTGATGGGCTTCGCGATTCTCCTGCCGTTTCTCGTCATCGACCTCGTGGTCTCGGCCGTCCTCGTCGCGCTGGGCATGTTCGTCCTGCCCCCCGCGGTGGTCTCGCTGCCCTTCAAGGTCCTGCTGTTCATCCTGGTGGACGGGTGGAACCTCGTCGTGGGATCGCTGGTGAAGAGTTTCCATGGATAGCGCTTCGGTCTCGCTCGCGGTGGACCTGGCCCGGCAGGCGCTCTGGGTGGCGGCGAAGCTGTCGCTGCCGGTGCTTCTGACGGGCCTGACCGTCGGCCTGGTCGTCGCCGTCCTCCAGGCGGCCACCCAGGTGCAGGACGCCACGGTCAACCAGGTGCCCAAGATGCTGGCCGTGGGGGCCGCGCTTTTTCTGGCGATGCCCTGGCTTCTGGCGACGCTGGTCGAGTACTGCGTCGCGCTGGTGCGCGACATGGGAGCCTGGTTCCGGTAGGCGGACGATGGAGAAGATCTTCGAGCTCGGCCGGGCGGAGGCGCCCTTCTTCGCGCTGACGTTTTTCCGCGCGTCCGGGCTCGTGCTTCCGGCCCCGGTTCTCGGAAGCGCGAGCCTTCCGGCGCCGCTCAAAGCCTTTCTCGCGCTCGCCCTGGCGGCGGTGTTCTTCCCGTGGGTGGGCCGCCCGGCCGCTCCCCCTTCGGGCATGGCCGCTTTCTTCCTGGCCGCCGCCGGGGAATTCGCCGTGGGCGCCTTCGTGGGATTTTCGGCCTGGATCCTGTTCGCCGCCGTGCGCTCCGCCGGCCGCCTGCTCGATCAGGAGCTCGGAATCTCCGCGGCGTCCCTCCTGGATCCCCTGACGCCCGAGTCCTCGTCGGTCCTGGCCGGCTTCAAGGTCCTCCTGGCCGCGGTTCTTTACCTCCTCATCGACGGCCATCACCTCCTCATCGCGGCCCTGGCCGACAGCTTCCGCGCCGTTCCCCTGCCGGCGGCGGGTCCGTCCGAGACCACGCTCCTTCAGGCGGCCCGGTCGCTTCCCGCGGATCTTTTCCGCATGGCCGTCCAGATCGCCGCGCCGGCCTGGACGGCGGCCTTCCTCGTCACGATCGCCGCCGCCTTCGCCGCGCGGGCGGTCCCGGACCTCAACGCCTTCGCCCTGTCCTTCGCCCTGCGGCTCCTCGTCGGCGTCCTGGTTCTGGCGGCGGGCGTGGGGCTTTTCGCCGAGAACTTTCGCGCGCTTCATGAGGCGCACTTCGGAGCCGTGCGCGGACTCGTCGCGCGGTGGGGAGGATGAGCCGCCGTGCCTGAGGACCGGTTCGACGAGCGGACGGAACCCGCGACGCCGCGGCGGCGCCAGGAGGCGCGCGCCCGCGGCCATGTGGCCCGGAGCGCGGACCTGGCGGCGGCGGTCGTTCTGCTCGGCGGCGTGGCGGCGCTGGCCGTCTTCGGACGGTCGCTGGCGGGGGGACTTTTCGACTTCACGCGCGACGCGCTGGGAAATCTGGCCGCCGCGACGGCGGAAGGGGACGCGCCGGCGGTCCGGCTCCGGGCGGCTTTCCATGCGGCCCTGGCGGCTTCGCTTCCGGTGGTCGCGATTCCGGCGCTTGCCGCCGCGGCGGCCAGCGTGGCGCAGGTGGGATTTTTGTGGGCCTGGCCGGCGGTGGCGCCGGACTTGGCGCGGCTGGATCCGGCGGCGGGACTGGGGAGGATCTTCTCGGGCCGCGCCCTCCTGCGCGCGGGGGCCGCCCTGGCCAAGGTCGCGGCGGTCGCGGCGGTGGCGGGCCTCACGCTCTGGGCCGAGCGGGAACGCGTCGCCGCGCTCGGGGCCCGGTCCGCCGAGGAGCTCGCGCGGGCGTGGTCGGGCGCGACGGCGGTTCTGGCGCTGCGGGCGGGCCTGGCGCTCCTGGCGCTCGGGTTGGCGGACTACGCGGTCGCACGGTGGCTCTACGAGCGCGACCTGCGCATGAGCCGCGCGGAGCGGCTCGAGGAGCAGCGGCGCACGGAGGGGGATCCGCGCGTGAAGGAACGCCGCCGCGCGCTCCGCCGCGGGTTTGTCGCCGCGGCCGCGCCGCAGGGAACCCTCGAAGGGGCGGCCGTTCTCGTCGTGGAGCCGGATCGGGCCGCCGTGGCTCTGAAGTACGACCCGGAGCGCGATCCGGCGCCCGTCGTGGCGGCCCGTGCGACCGGTCGCGCCGCCGAACGCCTGCGGGAAGCGGCCCTCGCGGCGGACGTGCCGGTCGTGGAGCGCGGGGTGGCGCGGACGCTCTGCCGCAAGGTCGAGGTGGGCCGGCCCATCCCCGAAGGGGCGTTCCCGGAAGTGGCGGAAATCCTGGCGTTCATCGTCCGCCTCAAGGGCGGGGCGCCGGCATCGTAGGGAGGAGGCGAGCATGGAGGCGAAGCTGAGGCTGACGGTCGCCGGGGGCGAGGCGATCGACCTTGTCCTCAAGGGCCCGGCGCGGGCCATCGAGGAGCTGATCGAGCGGCTGCGGGCCATGGCGGGGCCGCTCGACGTGACCGGCGGGCAGTGCTGCTGGTCGATGACGGGGAAGGACACGACGGTCCACCTCGTGGTGGATTCCGACCGGGCGGCGTCGTAGGACGGCCCGGCTCGGAGGAGAACACGGAATGCGTTGGGCGGAAGGGCTCGGCAAGCACCGGGACGTGGCGCTCGTCCTGTCGGTGCTGGCGATCCTGGGGACGATCTTCGTCCCGCTGCCGCCCTTCGTCCTGGATGCGCTCCTGACGCTGTCCCTGACGGCCTCGCTTCTGATCCTGGTGACCGTGATCCACGTCCGGGATCCGCTGGAGCTTTCCGCCTTTCCGGCGGTGCTTCTTCTGACGACGGCGTTCCGCCTGGCCCTCAACGTGGCCACGACGCGGCAGATCCTGGCCAACGCCGGGCAGGAGGGGACGGGCGCGGCCGGCCGCATGGTCGAGGCCTTCGGCCGGTTCGTGGCGGCCGACGAACCGGTGATCGGCTTCGTGATCTTCGGGATCCTGGTTCTGGTCAATTTCGTGGTGATCACGAAGGGGGCCGGGCGGATTTCCGAAGTGGCCGCGCGGTTTGCCCTGGACGCGCTGCCGGGCAAGCAGATGGCCGTCGACGCGGATCTCAACGCGGGGCTGATCGACGAGGCGGAGGCCCGGCGGCGGCGCGAGCGGATCGCGCGGGAGGCGGACTTTCACGGGGCCATGGACGGGGCTTCGAAGTTCGTGCGGGGCGACGCCGTGGCGGGCCTCGTGATCACCTTTCTCAACATCGCGGCCGGTTTCGCGGTGGGCTGCCTGCGTCACGGGATGAGCGCCGCGGACGCGCTTTCGACCTACACGATTCTGACGATCGGGGACGGGCTGGTAACCCAGGTGCCGGCGCTCGTGGTTTCGCTGGCCGCGGGTCTCATGGTCTCGCGGGCGGCGGCGCGGGAGGACCTGGGCCGCGAGGTGTTCGGGCAGGTTTTTTCCGAGCGGCGGGCGCTCTGGACCGGCGCGGGCTTCCTGGGAGCGCTCGCGGCGACGGGCCTCCTTTTCGGGAGCGGCCTCCCGGTGGTGCCGATGGCGGCGGGGGCGGCGCTTCTGGCCTGGGGGGCGCGCGCCCTGGCGCAGGCCGAGAAGGCCGCCCGGGAACGGGAAGCGGCGGCCGCCCGCGCTCCGGCGGCTCCCGCGCCCGAAAAGGTGGAAAGCCTGCTGCGCGTCGAGCCCGTGGAACTCGAGGTGGGCTACGGCCTCGTGCGGCTCGTGGAGCCCGCGCAGGGGGGCGATCTCCTCGACCGGATCTCGCGCCTGCGCCGGCAGATGGCCGTGGAGCTCGGCCTCGTGGTGCCGCCCGTGCGGGTGCGGGACAACGGGCAGCTTCCGGCCGCCGGGTACGCGATCCGCATCTACGGGACGCCCGTGGCCGAAGGGACGCTGCGCGCCGACCGCCTGCTGGCGATGGACGCGGGCGGCGCCTCGGGGGCGCTCGAGGGGGAAAAGACGCGCGAGCCGGCCTTCGGGCTTTCGGCCTTCTGGATCGCGCCGTCCGATCGCGGCCGCGCCGAAGCGCTGGGCTACACGGTGGCCGAACCGGCGGCCGTTCTGGCCACGCACCTGGGCGAGGTGCTCCGCCGGCACGCCCACGAGCTTCTGACGCGGGATGAGGTGCAGAGTCTGCTCAAGACGCTCAAGGAGACGCGGCCCGCCGTGGTGGAGGAGGTCGTGCCGGCGATCCTCAAGCCCGGCGAAGTTCAGAAAGTCCTCCAGAATCTTCTGCGGGAAGGCGTCTCGATCCGCGATCTCGGGACGATCCTCGAGGTTCTGGGCGATCATGCGCCGCGCTCGCGGGATCCCGAGGCGCTCACGGAGCACGTCCGGCGGGCGCTGGCGCGGACGATCTGCCGCGCCCATCTGGAAAAGGACGGGCGGATGCGCGTCATCACGCTCGACCCGAAGCTCGAGGATCTGATCCGGTCGGCGACGGAGCGGACGGAGCGGGGCGCGGAGCTCGGCCTGGCGCCGGCGGTGGCGGCCCGGCTGGCGGAGCGCCTGAAGCGGGAAGCCGAGCGGCTGGAGGCGGCGGGGCATGCGCCGGTGATCCTCTGCTCTCCCGCGGTGCGCCCGCACGTGCGCCGGATCGCGGAGGCGGTGCGTCCGGGCATGGCGGTGCTTTCCTACGGCGAAATCGTTCGGGACGTGCGCGTGGAGGCTTGGGGCACGGTAACGGCGGACGCCTAGGCGCCCGCCCTGGAGAGAGGGGATGCAGATACGTCGGTACGTGGGAACGGACGAGGCGGAGCTCCTCCGTCGCATCCGATCGGAGCTCGGGCCGGACGCGGTGATCCTGCATTCGGCGTACGGCCGCCGGTCGGGGTGGCTGGGACTGTTCGGGCGCCCGCGGATCGAAATCGTGGCGGGCGGCGGCTTCAAGATCGTGCGGGACTTTGCGGGGCCGGCGGCCCGGGGCCAGAGTCCGCCGGCCGGGCGGGGGGGGGCGGCGCCGGACGCGCTGCGCCGGGAGATCGCGGAGATCCGGCGGCTGATCTCCGAAACGCAGGCGCGGGTCGAACGGGCGCGGGGGGTGGACGGCCCGCCCGAGCTGGTCGAAGAGTACGCGACCCTGGCGGCCTCGCGGGTCTCGGAGGATCTGGCGCGGAAGATGGTGGCCCGCCTGCGGGCGGCGCTTCCGCCCGGGGAGCTCCGCGACCGGGCGCGGCTGCGCGCCTCGATCCGGGATCTGGTCAAGGGGATGATCCGCTGCACCGAAGGGATCGCGCTGCGGCCGGGACGATGCGTGCGGGTGGCCTTCATCGGGCCGACGGGAGTGGGCAAGACCACGACGATCGCCAAGCTGATCTCGATCTACGCGCATCGGGGGCGCGAGGTCGCCGTGATCACGAACGACACGTACCGGATCGCCGCCGCCGAGCAGATCCGGAGAGTGGCGCAGCTCGTGGGCGTGCCCATCCGGGTCTGTCCCCGGCCGGCCGACGTGGAGCGGGCGCTGGAGGAATTCGCGGGGCGGGATCTCGTGCTTCTGGACACGGCGGGGCGCAGCCAGCGCAACGCGCGGCGCCTTGAGGAGCTGCGGGAGGTGCTGGCCGCCGCCCGCCCCGATGAGACGCATCTGGTGGTGTCGATGACGACGCAGCCCGAGACCGTGGTGGAGGTCGCCGAGCGTTTCGCCCCGTGCGGCTACGACCGGCTGGTGATCACCAAGCTCGACGAAGCGATCAAAGTCGGGGTGGTGCTCGACGTCCTGTCGCGCGTGCAGGCGGAGCTGTCCTTCGTGACCACGGGGCAGGAGATCCCCAGGGACATCGAGGTGGCGGATTCGGAACGCCTGGCGTCGCTGATCCTCGGGGAGGAGTCGCTATGAACGCGCTGGAGAAACGGAACTTCGGAAAGATCGTGCCCGAGGATCCGCCGCTGGCGCCGGCCCGGGACCAGGCGGAAGGAGTGCGGCGGCTGGCGCGGTCGCGGCCGCGGCACGCGCGGGTTCTGGCGGTCACCAGCGGCAAGGGCGGCGTGGGGAAGACCAACGTGGCGGTGAACCTCGCGATCGGCATAGCCCAGCGGGGCAAGAAGGTGGTGCTGGTGGACCTCGACCTGGGGCTGGCGAACGCGGACATCCTGCTCGACCTGACCTCGAAGTACACGCTGGCGCAGGTCCTGACGGGGCGCAGGACGATCGAGGAGGTGACGCTCCCGGCGATGGGGGGGATCCGCGTCGTTCCGGGGGCCAGCGGCGTGGAGCGGCTGGCGAACCTCTCCGACGTGGAGCGCGAGGCGCTCCTGGCGAGCTTCGACGCGCTTCACCGGGACGCGGACGTCGTGATCTTCGACACGGGCGCCGGGATCTCCCGGAACACGACCGCGTTCCTGGCGGCGGCGGATGATATAATTGTGGTAACGGTTCCGGAGCCCACCGCCGTCGTGGACGCGTACGCCGTCCTCAAGATGGTCAGTCGAGAGGGGGATCACGGCAACCTGTACATCGTGATCAACCAGTGCGCCGGCCGGGAGGAAGCCGAGCGGTTCGCCGGGGGGATCGCCGTGACGGCCCACAAGCTGCTCAACGTGTACGTGGAGAAGCTAGGGTACATCGTGGCCGATCCCCGGGTCCCGCAGGCCGTCCGGCAGCGCCGGCCGTTTCTGCTGGCCTATCCGGGCTGCGCCGCGAGCGCCTGCCTGCGGTCGATCGCCGACCGGCTGGTTCTGAGCGCGGCGCGCCCCGCGGCGGAGGAGCGGCCGTCCTTCGTGCGGCGTCTCTGGGCGGCGATCGCGGGGAGGTAGGGGGAGATGAACGCGCGTCGGATGGGGGCGATCCTCGGAGGGATTCTCGGAGGGGCGGCCGGTCTGGCCGCGGCGTCCGAAGTGCCGGCGGCCCAGGCGCTCTTGCGGGCGCTGGCCGCCGCGGCGCTGGGGTACGGGCTCGGGAGCGTGGTCTTCGGGCCGTTCGGTCGGGGCCTTCTCGAGGAGGGGGCGGCCGGAGGGGCGGGAGCGGAAAAGGATTCGATCGGGACACCCAAAGGATAGGAGAGAGGGGGAAGCCATGGCTTACGCGACGAAGCGGTCCAAGGAGGAAGTGGCGCGCCTGTGGGAGGAGTTCCGCCGGACGCGCGATCCGAAGATCAAGAACATCCTGTCGGAGGAATACCTGCCCATCGTCCGATACGTAGCCGAGAAGATGATCGAACGCCTGCCGCACAACGTGCAGGTGGAGGATCTCATCGGCGCGGGCGTCTTCGGGCTTTTCGACGCGGTCGAGCGGTTCGACGTCACGCGCGGGGTGAAGTTCGAGACCTACTGCGTGGGACGCATCCGGGGCGCGATGCTGGACGAGCTGCGCCACATGGACTGGGTGCCGCGCCTGACGCGCGCGCGGGCCAACCGGCTGGAAGAGGCCTACGCGAAGCTCGAGAAGGAGAACGGCCGGCCGCCCACGGACGTGGAGCTGGCGCGGGAGCTGAAGATCTCGCTCGACCAGCTCGACGAGCTCTATCGCGAAGTGAGCGGCGCGTCGCTCGTGTCGCTCCAGCGGCGCACCCTCGAGAAGGATCCCAGCCAGCTCGGCGTGGACGTCATGGAGGACGAGAAGATCGAGGGCCCGCTGCCGGCCAACACGCGCAAGGATCTGGTGGAGTTCTGCCAGAAGAAGCTGTCCGCGAAGGAGCGCTACATCCTCATGATGTACTACTTCGAGGACCTCACGCTCAAGGAGATCGGCCGGGTCCTGGGGCTCTCCGAGTCGCGCGTGTGCCAGCTTCACGCCAAGCTCATCGCGCGCCTGCGGGCGTACCTCAAGCACAAGAAGGTGGAGATCGCGTAAGGGCGCGCGGCCGGGACTGGCCCGCCGGGCCGTTTCGTGCTACACTCGGCGCCCGTGAAGATCCTGCTTTCGAACGACGACGGCGTTTCGGCGCCCGGGCTCCATGCGATGGCGGCCGCGCTCCGGAGGCTGGGCCAGGTCACGATCTGCGCCCCCGAGGGGCCCAAGAGCGGCGCCTCGAGCTCGCTCACCCTCTACCGGCCGCTCATGGTCACGAAGGTCGCCGACGGCTGCTGGAGCGTCAGCGGCAACCCGGCCGACGCGGTGAAGCTGGCCGTCCGAGAGATCCTGGACGGGCGGCCCGATGTCGTGGTCAGCGGCATCAACAACGGTCTCAACACGGGCTCGAACGTCCTTTACTCGGGAACCGTCGCGGCCGCCCTGGAGGGGGCCCAGGCCGGCGTTCCCTCGTTCGCCGTGTCCCGCAAATTCGCGGACCACGAGGATTTCCGGGCCGAGGCGCGGCTGGCCGCGCGCCTCATCGAGCGGATCCTGGCCCGGGCGCCGCGGCCGGGGACGGTCTACAACGTGAATCTCCCGCCGGGAAAGCCGCGCGGCGTCCTCGTCACGGTCACGGAGCTCAAACCGTACGTGGACCGCTACGAGCGGCGGCGGGATCCCCGCGGCCGGACCTACTACTGGCTGCGGGGCGAGCCGCCGCGCCTGCCGAGCCGCAACGGCCGTCCGACCGACGACTGGGCCATCGCCCACGGGTACGTCTCCGTGACGCCCTTGCGCCGCGACCTGACCGACCGCGACCTCCTGGAGACGCTCTCGGGCGTCTTCCCCGCCAAGGGGTGACGGGCCGATGCTTTCCGAGTACGTTCGGGACGCGCTCGCGGCGCTTCGGCGCGGGCGCCTCGTGCGCACCCCGCCGGTGATCGAGCGCGTCCGGGGGCCGTACGTCACGATCGGCGGGCGGGAATTCCTCGGGTTCGCCTCGAACGACTACCTCGGGATCGGCCGGGATCCCCGCCT
>DATLZA010000176.1 GCA_035574235.1 Planctomycetota bacterium
GAGACGGAACAGGATCTCTTCCCCAAAGCGGAGCAGCGCCTGGCTCCCGAGCGGCTCGAAGCGCTGGCCCGCCACCTCCGCGAGTACAAGCGCAGCCTCACGCGCGTCCTGCTCCGCCGGCGCCCCGCGTGATCCGAACCTCGCCCGCCGAAGCGGCCCCGTGCCGCGTCCTCGAATTGCTTGACAATTTCCCGGCGCCCGCCCGATAATGGCCCGCCCTGGAACCAACGCCGATGCCGGAAGGCGCGCCGATCATCGTCCTCATCGGAACCCTCGACACGAAGGGACGTGAGATCGCCTACCTGCGCGACCGCATCCGCGAGCACGGCCTGGGGACCCTCGTTCTGGACTCCGGCATCCTCGGCGGACCGGTGGACATCGTCCCCGACATCCCGCGGGAGGAGGTCGCCCGCGCCTCCGGTTCCGACCTCGAGAAGATCCGCCACGCGGGCAGCCGCGGGGCCGCCGTCGAGCAGATGATGAAGGGCGTGGCGGCCACCTGCGCCAGGCTCCACCAGGAGGGCCGCCTTCACGGAGTCGTCAGCCTGGGCGGCGCGGAGGGCGCCGTCATGGCCGCCGCCGCGATGCAGGTCCTCCCCGTGGGCGTCCCCAAGCTCATCGTCACGCCCCTGGCTTCCGGCCGGCGCGTCTTCCATCCCTTCGTCGGCATCCGCGACATCATGGTCATGCACTCGGTGATCGACATCCTGGGCATCAACCAGGTGAGCCGGCTCATCTTCGACCAGGCCGCCGGGGCCATCGCCGGAGCGGTCAAGGGCATGGCCGAGGCCTCGCGCCGCGCCCCCGCGGCCGCCGGGGAACGCCGCAAAGTAGTGGCGCTCACCATGCTCGGCAACACCACCAAGGCCGTCGAGCACATCAAGCCCAGGCTCGAAGCCCGCGGGTTCGAACCCATCATCTTCCATTCCAACGGCGTCGGCGGCGCGGCGATGGAGGAGATGATCCGCGAGGGACGCGTGGACGCCGTCATCGACTACACCACCGACGAGCTGACCGATCACCTCGTGGGCGGCTTCCACGACGCGGGCCCCCGGCGCCTCGAGGCCGCCGGAGAGCGCGGCCTTCCCCAGGTGGTCGTCCCCGCCTGCGTGGACTTTTTCGTCCAGGGACCCCGCAACGCCATCCCCGACAAGTGGAAGGACCGGAAGGCCTATTACCACAACCCGAGCTTCACGCTGCTGCGGACGAGCCGGGAGGAGATGCTCGAGGTCGCGCGGATCATGGCCCGCAAGCTCAACGCCGCGCGCGGGCCGGTCGCCGTGGCGATTCCCACGGCGGGGCTTTCCATCCCCAACAAACCCGGCGGGGAATTCTGGGATCCCGAGGGGGACGCCCGCTTTCGCCAGGAGCTCAAGCGAAACCTTCGCCCGGAGATCCGGGTCGTCGAGGTCGACGGCCACGCCAACGACCCCGCCTTCGCCGAGAAGGTGCTCGAACTTTTTCTGGAAACCGTGCGATAGCGAACCCGTTGCTCGATTTTTGGGAGGACGGCCATGGCGTTCAATCCGGTCTCGTGGTGTCTGGCGGACCTCTGCGTCCCCGACGTGCAGGAGTATCTCAAGGAGAAGGACATCATCCTCATCCCCATCGGCTCGATCGAGCAGCACGGCCTGCATCTGCCGCTGGTGACCGATGCGGCCCAGGGACTCGAAATCGCCCGGCGCGCCGCCGCCAAGGCCCGCGTCCTGTACACCCCGGTCGTCTGGTTCGGCTACTCGCCCCACCACCTCGGCCGCGTCGGCGAAGGGACCGGAACGATCACCCTGCGCGCCTCCACCCTGCATGCGGTCCTGTACGACATCGTCCGCAGCCTCATCCACTCGGGCTTCAAGAAGTTCGTCATCGTCAACAACCAGGGCTCCAACATCAAGGTGATGGATCCCATCCTCCGCAAGCTCCACTACGACACGGGGGCCTTCATCTGCATGAGCAAGCTCTACGCCGAGCGGTACATCGGCATCATCAAGGAAGTCATGGAGAATCCGCCGGAGGAAACGCCCGGATGGCACTCCAGCGAGCTTGAGACGTCCCAGATGCTGGCCTACAACGAGAAGCTCGTGCGCATGGAGCGCGCGAAGAAGGAGCTGGCCCACGCCCCCAAGTGGCTGCCCCCCTCCTTCCAGAAGAACGACGGCATGCCGGAAGTGAAATTCAAGGGCTACGAGTACTTCGTCTTCCCCATGGAGCACCGGGACTTCTCCGACACGGGCACGATCGGCAACCCCCTCCGGGCCACCCGGGAAAAGGGCGAAAAAACCTACGAGCTTTATTCCGACCACCTCGCCGAGGCGCTCAAGGAATTCGAGAAGGTCAAGGTGGAGCTCAAGCCGGGCGTCCAGGAATTCGTGGACCGGGCGCTGTAACCCATGTCCCCCCGAATCCTGGCCCGGGACGTCCTTCTCAGCGAAGTGGCCGACGTGGTCGGCGACGGCGACGTCACTGTCCGCGAGGTGGACCGGCTGGCCTACGCTCAGGACTACTTCTGGCTGGGCCAGATGTGGATGGACCGGGGCGAGGAGCCCGCGCGGCCCGACCTCGTCTGCTACCCCGAGTCCACCGAAGAGGTCAGCCGCCTCCTCAAGATCGCCACGCGCCACCGCGTTCCGGTCATCCCCTACGGCGGCGGCAGCGGCACCCAGGGAGGCGTGGTCCCGCTCTACGGCGGAATCGTGCTCGACCTCAAGAAAATGAACCGCATCGTGCGGCTCGACGAACAGTCCCTCACCGTCCGCGCCCAGGCCGGCATCAACGTGATGCACCTCGAGGAGGCGCTCAACCGGCGCGGACTCACCTGGGCGCACTACCCCGCCTCCGGTCCCGTGGCCACTCTCGGCGGCTGCATCGCCGCCCGCGGAACGGGCACGATCTCCACGAAGTACGGCAAGGCGGAGGACATGGTCGTGGCGCTCCAGGTCGTGCTGGCCGACGGCCGCGTTCTGGAGACGCTTCCCACGCCCAACCACGCCTGCGGACCCGGGCTCCTGCAGCTTTTCGTGGGCTCCGAAGGGACGCTCGGCGTCATCACCGAGGCGGTCGTGCGCCTGGATCCGCTGCCGCCCGTGCGGCGCTTCCGGGGGTACCTCTTCGAGGACCTGCGCAACGCGCTGGAGGCCGGGCGCCGCATCATGGTCCGGCGCCTGCATCCGTGCACCCTGCGCCTGTACGACCCGCCGTCGACCAAAAAATTCGTCAAGCGGGTCCTCCATCTCGACGTCGAGGGCTCTTTCCTCATCACCGGCTGCGACGGAGAGCCGGAGATGGTGGACCTCGAAGAGCGGCTGATCCACGAGATCTGCACGGGCCTCGGAGGCAAGGACGCCGGCCGCGAGGCCGGCGAGCACTGGTGGGCCCACCGGTACGACTTCTACTACCCGCCCTTCGCTCCGGCGCTTCCCACCCTCTTCGGAACCGTCGAGAGCACCACGACGTTCGACCGCATCTACGAGCTCTACCTTGCCAAGAAGAAGGCGATCGAGGAAGGATTCAAGGAGTGGCAGGCCCATTACACGGGCCACTTCTCCCACTGGTATCCGTGGGGCACGATGGTGTACGATCGCTTCTACATCGAGAAGCCCCCGCAGGACGCCCGGGAGGCGCTCCTCCTGCACAACCGCGTCTGGGCCACGGCCGCCCGCACGAACCTGGCGCACGGCGGCACGCTCAACGACCACCACGGGATCGGCTTCAAGCTGGGATGGCTCATGCCCGAACAGTACGGCGCGGGGTGGGAGGCGCTGTGCCGCATCAAGGACGCCCTCGACCCCCTCGGGATCATGAACCCCGGCAAGCTCGGCTTCGGACCTCCCAAGGCTTGAGAGAGACCAACCATGCCTTTCACCGAGGACGATTACAGGACGGCGGTCCGGTCCTGCCGCTTCTGTCCGATGTGCCACCACGCGGACCTCGTGACGACGCTCACGCGCCGCGAAACCACCTCGCCCCGCGGGCGGGGGCTGACGCTCTTCGCCCTGGAGCAGGGCAAGCTCTCCTGGGACGCGTCCGTCGCGGACGTCCTCTACCGCTTCACCGCCGACGGCCTCTCCCGCCACGTCTGCGCCGGGCACATCAACCACGACGAGATGGTGATCGAGGGGCGGCGTCGCGTGGCCTCCGCGGGAGCGGCCCCCGAGGCGGTCGGGCGCGTCCGGGCCAACATCGAAAAAACCGGCAATCCCTGGGGCGAAGCGGATCCGGGCCCCGAACGGGCCCTGGGCATCAAGGCGCGCCGCCGGGACGCCGCGGTCCTCGTCGTGCTCGGACCGGCGGCGCGCGTGCGCCGTCCCGAAGCGGCCCGCGCCTTCGGACGCCTCCTCGAGCGCGCGGGCCTCGTCCCCGCCGTGCTCGACGAGGAGGGCGATCCCGGCCTCCTTCTCTATCAGCTCGGTTTGCCCGAGCCGGCGCACGCCGCGGCCCGAACGCTGGCGGAGAAAATCCGCGCCTCCGGGGCCCGCGAGGTCGTCACCCCCGACCCCGACGTCTACCGGACGCTGACGGCGGGCTTCGGCGATTTTCCCGGCCTCGGCAAGGCCGCCGCGGTCCGGCACGCCGCGGAATTCCTGGAGACGCTCGCGCGGGAGGGCCGCCTCAAGTTCCGGCCGCCCGCCGCGAAGACGGCCTACCACGATCCGTGCGCGCTGGCCCGGTTTTCGCCCTTGATCGCGCCGCCGCGCGCGCTGATCAAGGCCGTTTCGGGCCGGGATCCCCTGGAGCTTCCCTGGAACCGCGAGGCGGCCGCCTGCTCCGGCGAGTGCGGCGGCCTTCCCTTCACGTACCCGGATCTGGCCCGCGCGGCCGCCGAGCGGCGCGCGGCCCAGGCGCGCGAGACCGGCGCCGAGGTCCTCATCACGGCCGGTCCCGGGACCGCGCACCACCTGGCGCAGGCCGGCGGAGGGTTCGCGAAAGATTTGACGGAATGGACGGCGGAGTGTCTAGTGGGATAAACGCGCCTTCGGAGGGTAGAACGATGGGGATGAAAATCGCCAGCCACCATTGGATGCGCATGGTCGACCCGCTCGAGAAGGTTTTCGCGCGCCTGGCCCGCTGCGGCTACGACGCCATCGAGCTCAGCGGCGAACCCCATAAGCCGGGCTACTCGGTGCCCGAAATCAAGAACCTGATGGAGAAGTACAAGATCGAGGTCTGGGGCGCCGTCACCCTCATGGTCCAGGGCCGCGACCTCGTCAGCCATCTGCCCGAAGTCCGCGCCAAGAGCATCCAGTACTGCATCGACATCCTCGACTGGCTGAAGCCCCTCGGCGGCAAGGAAATCACGGTCGTCCCCGGCGAGGTCGGCCGCATCAAGTCCGTGGCCGACCCCGACGACGAGTGGAGGTGGGGCGTCGAAGCGATGCGCAAGATCGCCGCGCACGCGCGCGAGCTCAAGATCAAGGTCGCCATCGAGCCCCTGAACCGCTTCGAGACGAACTTCATCAACAACCACAAGCAGGCGCTCCTCCTGGCCCAGGAGGCCGGAGACGACGTGGGCGTCTGCCTGGACGCCTTCCACATCAACATCGAAGAAGAGGACCCGGTCGCCGCCATCAAGGCCGTGGGCAAGAAGCTCTACGACTTCCACGTGGCCGACACGAACCGCCGCCCCCCCGGCCAGGGACACCACGACTGGGACGCGATCCTCGGCGCCATCGCCAAGACCGGCTACGAAGGATGCCTCACCAACGAGTTCGTGATCCCCGACGACCGGACGCCGCTCAATCCCTCGAAGGGAGATCCCGCCGCGCTCAAAGGGATGACGCCGGAGGAGATCAAGTTCTACGTGGACCATGCGATGGCGGTCCTGAACGACGAGGAGTACGAAAAGCACGTCCGCGCCACGGGCGACTTCCTGAACCGCTGGCTCCGCAAACACGGCCTCAAGGGCGGCGGCGGCGCGCCGGCGCCGAAGAAGAAGGCCCGGCCGGCGGCCGCGAAGTCCCGGAGGCGGTAGGGCCCGCCTCCGTCCGCGCGGCGCGGCGGGAGGACCGTCATGAGAAGCATCGCGCTGGCCGTCCTGGGGGCGCTGTCCTGGGCGTGGCCCGCCGCGGGCCAGGACCCCGCGCCCTCGAAGTTCCCCGCCGAGCTTCACCCGTGGCGGCGCTTCAAGCCCGGCACGAGCGCCCGCTACCGTCTTGTGCAGCAGGTCCAGGAACAGAAGCAGGAGGGGGAGATGGTCTTCACCCTCCACGATTCCGGCCCCGACGCCTTCGTCGTGCGCGTCAAGGTGACTCTTCCGGGGTTCGAGCAGGAGCGCGCCGAGCGCGAGAGCGTCGCCGTCCGGGCGGCCGAGGAGCCCGTGCGGGTCGGCGACCGGGATCGACCCTGCGTCGTGTGGACCTCCCGCGGCGAACGCGGAACGCTTGTCCTGGAGCGGCGCGCCTGGATCCCGCCGGGGCGCGGCCTTCCCCTCCGCCTCCTGTCCACGTCCAAGGACGAAGAGCTCGAACTTCGGGCGGAACGCGAGGACGAGGAGCTCACCGTCGCGGGCAGGACCTACTCGTGCGTCCGCCTCCGGGGCCGCATGAAAACGGCCGAGCAGGGGGAGGTCGAGGTCACCCTCTGGATGGCCGAGGGGATTCCCGGCGGGGTGGCCCGGATGGAGACCTTCGCCCTCGGCCGGCGCGTCCGGGCCTCGATCGAACTGGTCGAAATCCAGGAGGCGAAGTAAGGCCGTGAGGCGGCGCGCGGCGGCCTTCGGAGCGCTCCTGGCGGCGGCCTGCTCGGTCTCCCCGGAGGAGCCCGGCTGGCGGGATCTCTTCAACGGCCGCGATCTCGAAGGCTGGGAGGTCGTGGGCACGGCCGTCTGGCGCGTGGAAGACGGCGAAATCGTCGGCGGCCAGGAGGGCGACCCGCGCCGGTCGGGGCTCCTGGTCACCCGCGAGACCTTCGGCGACTTCGAGCTGTCGCTCGAATTCAAGATCGACGAGCACGGAAAGTACAACAGCGGCGTCTACCTGCGCCACCCGCCCGGCCGCGCCGCGCGGGCGGGTTATCAGGTCAACATCGGTCGCGGCGCCGCCGGCGAATACTGCGGCGGGCTCTTCCTCAAGGACTGGCTGGCCAAGGGGGACGAACACGACCGGATCCGCCGGCCCGGGGACTGGAACCGGCTCTTCATCCGCGCCCGGGGACCCCGCATCACGGTTCGCCTGAACGGCGTCGAGGTCGTGGACTACACGGATCCCGCTCCCGAGCCGAGGCTTCTGGAACCCGGGGCGATCGCGCTTCAGACCTACGGCGCGGAGGGGCACGCCGGCTGGGTGCGGTTCCGCCGCCTCCGCATCCGCCCGCTTCCCCCGCCGGGCTAACCCCGGGCGCGGGCTTTCGCGGAACGCGCCTTCCGGACGCGCGCGGCCTTCCCGCCCTTCCGCAGCGTCCAGGCCGGCATCCGGAGCACCTTCCCGCCCAGAAGCGCCGACTGGTGCGCCAGGATCCCCACCATCGTGATGTTGGCGGACTCCACCGCGTTCGGATAGGGATCCCGTCCCTCGACGACCGCGCGGACGAACTCGTGCGCCAGATGCGGGTGCGAGCCGCCGTGCCCGGAACCCTGGATGAACGAGAGATGCCGGTTTTCCTTGGAATCGTAGACTCCCTGCGTCGTGAAGCGCCGGATGCCTTCGGGCAGCAGATGCGCGAAATCCGGCACCTTGACGCGCTCGGGAATTTCAGGCTCCGGCTTCTTGGCGGTATGGATCACCGGATCTTCGCCCTCGATGAGCGGCCATTCGAAGGATTTCTTCGACCCGTAGACGTCGAAGCTCTCGCGGTACTGGCGGGCCGTGTCGAACAGCGAGCGGTAGATCCGGGCGGACAGGTCGCTCTCGCGGAACTTGATGTGGCAGGTTTCGACGGCGAAGGGGGAGTTGTAGCGGCGCACGAGCTCCGGCCGGATCGTCCCCGAGCCGAAACAGGAAACCGCCTCCGCCTCCGAGCGCAGGAGCCCCAGGCAGGGCCCCACGCAGTGGGTCGCGTACCACATCGGCGGCAGCCCCGGCCAGTAATTCGGCCATCCGTCCATGTCCTGCTGATGCGAGGCCTGGACGAACTGGATCTTGCCGAGGTCCCCGCGAAGGGCGAGCTCGCGGACGAAGAGAAACTCGCGGGCGTAGACCACGGTTTCGGCCATCATGTACGTCAGGCCCGTCTTCTTCTGGAGCTCCACGATCCGGCGGCATTCGGCCGACGACGTCGCCATGGGCACGGTGCACATCACGTGCTTGCCGGCCTCCAGGCCGGCGATCGACATCCAGCCGTGGTCCGGAATAGGGGTGTTGATGTGGACGGCGTCCACGTCGCGGTCCCGGAGGAGCGCCCGGTAGTCCTCGTAGCGCCGGGGAACCTTGAAGGCGTCGGCGATCTCCGCCAGGCGCTTCGGGTTGCGCTGGCACACCGCCACCAGCTCCGCGTCCGGATGATTCTGGTAAATCGGGATGAACTCGGCCCCGAAGCCCAGCCCGACGATCGCGACCCTGACTTTCCTGGCGCCCATGGCTTCGTCCTCCGCAAAAAGCGACCCCGGCACCCTATCCGGGCGGCGCCGCGGGCGCCATGAGAACGGACGCACTTTTTTTGAGATTTTTGACGCGGGCGCCCCGGAGCCGGGGTAGGGTGATCGGGAGCCGCTGAGATTCCTTACCCATGCGCCGCCGCCGCGCCGTCGCGCTGCTCGTCGAAACCTCGAACGCCTACGCCCGGGGGGTGCTGGCGGGGATCGTGGCCTACGTGCGGGGCCACGAACCCTGGTCGCTTCACCTTCCGGAACTGGGCCGCGGGGACACGCCGCCCGCCTGGCTGGCCCGCTGGCGGGGGGACGGCATCATCGCCCGGATCGAAACGCCCGAAATCGCCCGGGCGGTGGCCCGCACGGGGCTTCCGGTCGTGGATGTGAGCGCCGGGCGCCACCTTCCCTCGGCGCCGTGGGTCGAGACCGACGACCGGGAGATCGCGCGCCTGGCGGTCGAACACCTCCTGGAGCGCGGGTTCCGGACGCTGGGCTACTGCGGCGATCCCCGCTTCAACTGGTCGCGCTGGCGGGAGGAGCATTTCGCGCGCCGGGCGGCCGAGGCCGGCGTCGAGGTGCGCCTCTACCGCTCCCGCTCCCCGGCGCCCGACCGCGAGCGCCGGGAGCTCGGGGAGTGGGCCCGGCGGCTGCCCAAGCCCGCCGGGGTCCTGGCCTGCTACGACATCATGGCGCAGCGGCTGCTGGACGCCTGCCGCGACGCCGGCGTCGCCGTGCCCGACGAAGTGGCCGTCCTCGGCGTGGACGACGATCCGCTCCTCTGCGACCTGGCTTCGCCTCCGCTTTCGAGCGTCATTCCCAACACGCGCCGCACGGGGTACGAGGCGGCGGCGCTCCTGGCGCGCCTGATGTCCGGGGAGCGCGTGCCCCCCCGGGCGGTGCTCGTGCCGCCCCTCGGAATCCACACCCGCCACTCCACCGACGTTCTGGCCCTCGAGGATCGGGAGATCGCCGCGGCCGTCCGCTTCATCCGCGAACACGCCTGCGACGGGGCGACGGTCGCCGATCTGCTCAAAGCGGTGCCGCTTTCACGGCGGGTGCTGGAGAGCCGCTACCGGAAGGCGACGGGGCGGACCCCCCACCAGGATCTCCTGCGGATCCGGATCGAGCGCGTCCAGCAGCTCCTGGTGGAGACGGACCATTCCCTCGAACGGATCGCGTCTCTGGCCGGCTTCAATCATCCGGAATACATGAGCGTGGCGTTCAAGCGCGAAACGGGGATGACGCCCGGCCGCTACCGGCGCCGCGCCCGCCCGAAGGACTGACGCCCAGGGGGCGGCGAATCCCCTGGCGCGTCCCGCTCCGCCCGGATAAACTCCGACGCCGAACGGAAGGAGGAGGAGCCATGGAAGTCGCCGTCCGCGGAACGCGCCTGCACTACGAAGTCTTCGGAGAGGCCGGTCCGGGAATCCTTTTCTCGCACGGGCTGGGGGGCACGCGCCATCAGTGGCGGGCCGTCGCGCAGATCCTGGCGGGCTCGTGTCGCGTCGTCACCACAGACCTGCGGGGCCACGGCGACTCGGCCAGGCCCGCGGGTCCTTACTCCGTGAAGGGCTGGGCGGAGGATCTCGCGGAGGTGGCGCGGGCGGCGGGGCTCGAACGGTACGTGGCGGTGGGAGCCTCCGTGGGGGGACCCATCGTCCTTCAGCTGGCGGCGGACCGCCCCGACCGGGTGCGCGCGGCGGTGAGCGTCGGAGGCTTCGCGGCGCTCCCGCCGGCCGGCCGGGAGCGGATGCTTCAGCGGGCCGCGGCCGTGGAAGCGCAGGGTCTGGCGGCGGTGGCCGACGCGGTCGTCGCGGCGCAGCTTTCGCCCCAGACGCACGCCGCCTCGCCCGCCCTGGCGGCCCACGTGCGGGCGGCGCTTCTCGGCAACGATCCGGCCGCCTACGCGGCGGCCGCCCGCGCCGTCGCGGAGGCCGACGTGACGAACGCCGCCCGGACGCTCGCCTGCCCGGTGCTTCTGGTCTGGGGCGTCGAGGAGAAGGTGGCGCCCTTTCCCGTCCAGGCCGCGCTCAAGCGCCTGATCCCCCACGCCGCGCTGCGGGCGATTCCAGGGGCGGGGCATCTTCCCTTTCTCGAACGCCCGCAGGAATTCGCCGCGGCGCTTCAGGAGTTCCTGGCCGGGCTGGCGGAATGAGCCCCGCCCCCCAATTGTTTGACATATTTGTTTGACAGCACCGGCGGCCGCTCCGCATAATTGGCGGGTCGCCGTCGTCGATAGCCGGGGGATCTTTTAGGGGGAGGACGACGCCATGGTCAACCGCAACCGCCTCTTGTGGGCCGGGTTCACCGCCATTCTGGCCGCGGGCGTGGGCTTCGCCATCCGCGGGGGGATTTTCGACAACTGGGGCGCCGAATTCGGCTTCACCGGAAGCCAGCTCGGCAACATCGGCGGAGCCGGATTCACGGGCTTCTGCTTCGGCATCATTCTGGGCGGCATCGTCGCCGACAAGATCGGTTACGGAAAGCTCGTCATCGCCGCCTTCCTCTTCCACACCGTATCTTATTTCGTCGCCGCCGCGGCGAACCCTGGAATGTCCCAGGAAACCGCCTACCTTACGCTCCTCTGGGGCATGTTCCTGTTCTCCTTCGCCAACGGCGTCCTCGAAGCGGTGGCCAACCCCCTGGTCGCCACCCTCTACCCCGAAAACCGTACGCACTACCTCAACATCCTTCACGCGAGCTGGCCCGGCGGCATGATCCTCGGCGCCATCGTCGGATGGGTGCTGGACGACGTTTACAAGATGCATTGGAAGCATCAGCTCGCTCTCTACCTCATTCCCACGATCGTCTACGGGCTCATGTTCCTCGGACAAAAAATGCCCAAGTCCGAAGCGTCCGAGAAGGGTCTGACCCTCGGAGAGATGTTCAAAGACGTCGGGCTTCTCGGCGGGCTGGTCGTATGCTTCCTCCTGGCTCTCTTCTTCGGAACCAACGTTTTCAGCGCCTTCCGCATGTCGGCGGACACCGCCTCCACCCTGGGTTATGTGGTCGCCGGCGTTCTCCTCGTCGCCGTGGGGATTATCACGCGGGGCTCGATGGGTTCCTTTCTCCTCTTCGCTCTCTTCGTGGCGCACGGGCTGGTGGGAGCCGTGGAGCTGGGCACCGACGGCTGGATTCAGAACATCACGGGCAATATCCTGACGTCCGGTCAGGGCAAGGCCCTCTTCATCTGGACCAACATCATCATGTTCACCCTCCGCTTCTGTGCCCATTTCATCGAGAAGAAGCTGGGACTGTCGCCCGTCGGAATCCTTCTGACGTGTTCGATCCTGGCGGTCGTGGGACTGAACCTCACGAGCGGAGTGAATTCCTTCGGCTTGGCGCTTCTGGCGTTGGCGGTTTACGGCATCGGAAAGACCTTCTTCTGGCCCACGATGCTGGCCGTAGCCTCCGACCGATTCCCCCGCACGGGAGCCGTCGCGATCAGCATCATGGGCGGAATCGGCATGCTTTCGGCCGGCCTCATCGGAAGCCCCGGCCTGGGATACGCCAAAGACCGCTTCGCCGGGGAAGACTTGCGGAGGAGCCGCGCTGATCTCTACGAGCAGGTCAAGGCATCCTCGGCGAGTAAGTTCCTCTTTTTCCAGGAGGTTCACGGTATCGACGGCAAGCGGCTCGGAGAAGCGGATGCCCGTCTCAAAGCCGCCCGGGAGGAGCTCGCCAAACAGGGCGTCACCGACCCCAAGGCCGCCTATGAGAAGCTGAGCCCCGAAGATCGTGCCATCCTCGAAGCCAACATCGTCGGCGACCGAAAGACCCTCAAGGCCGACTCCGTCATCCCCGCCCTTATGGCCGTAATCTACTTGCTCATCCTCCTCTACTTCAAAACGATCGGCGGCTACAAGCCCGTCACCATCGAGGCGCAAGCTTCCGCGCCGACGTCGTAACCGAAACGCTTCCGCTCCCGCCGGGCGCGCCCCGCCCGGCGGGAGCCCCCGCTCCGGTCCCGCCGCGCGTATAATCTCCGAGCCCCTTTGGAGAGCCGCTCATGTCCCTCTTGGCCGCCGTCCTCCTCGCCTCCGCTCCGACCGCCCCGCAGGACCGGCTCCCCCGCTTCCGCGAAGAGACCATCGACCCGGACGCCGGCGTGGGCTACGCCGTCACCGCCGCCGACCTCAACGCCGACGGCCGAACCGACGTCGTCGCCGTCACCGAACAGCCGGACCGCGTGCTCTGGTACGAAAACCCTTCCTGGAAACGCCGCGTCGTCGTCGAGAAGGAGCCTCGCCTGCCGGTCTGCATCCAGCCCCTGGACGTCGACGGCGACGGCACCCTGGAGCTCATCCTCGGGGCGGACTGGCAACCGGCCAACACCCGTTCGGGCGGCTCCGTGTGGCTGCTCCGGCGCGGAGCCGGCCTCGACGAACCCTGGACCGCGCGGAAGATCGACGAGGAACCCACGATGCACCGCATGCGCCTCGTGCGCGTCGGAGGGCGCGCGGAGCTGGCCTGCAAGACCCTCCACGGCCGCGACGCCCGCCCCGGAGAGGGCGCGGGCGCCTCCCTCTACCTCCTGCGCCGTCCGCCCGATCCCTTCACGGGCGCGTGGACCCGCCAGATCGTCCAGAACGAACTCCACATCACCCACAACTTCTGGCCCGTGGATTGGGACGGCGACGGAACCGACGAAATCCTCGTGGCCGCGCTCGAAGGAATCTTCCTCTTCCGCAAATCGGCGGACCGGTGGGTCCCGCGGAAACTGGCCGACGGAGACCCCGAGAAGCGCGGCGCCGGGGAAATCAAACCGGGCCGCCTCCCCGGCGGCAAGCGCTATCTGGCGACCATCGAGCCCTGGCACGGCCACCAGGCCGTGATCTACACGGAGCCCGAAACCGCCGACGGACTCTGGAAACGCCGCGTCCTCGTCGAACGCCACAAGGGGGGACACGCCGTCTGGACCGCCGACCTCACGGGAACCGGCGTGGACTCGCTCGTCGTGGGATTCCGCGGCGTTCCGGAAGGCAAAAAGGACGAGTGCGTCGTCTACGTCTTCCATCCGCTCGACGACACGGGCGAGCGCTGGGAAAGAAAAGTCCTCGACGAAAAGGGACTCGGATGCGAAGACGCCCTCTGCGCCGACCTCAACGGCGACGGCCGCCCGGAGATCATCGGCATCGGACGCAGCACCCGCAACGTGAAGATCTACTGGAACGAAGGGAGATCGCCATGATCCCGGCGCGCCGCGCGTTCCTCGCGCTCGTTCTCCTGGCCGCCGCCTGCGCCGCCCCCGGCCCGGGCTCCGCCGCCCCCCGCAAGGCCGAACACGTGATCCTCATCAGCGTGGACGGCCTGGCGGGCTCCTACCTGGACGACCCGCAGGCGCTCATGCCCACGCTGCGCCGCCTGGCGTCCGAGGGCGCCCGCGCCCGGGGGATGCTCTGCTCCTTCCCCACCGTGACCTGGCCCAATCACACGACGCTCGTGACGGGCGTCTCCCCCCGCCGGCACGGACTGATCGGCAACAGCTACTTCGACCGCGCCGCCGGACGCAAGATCGACTTCCTCCCCGACCCCCTCTTCGACAAGGAGGAAATCGTCAAGGCCCCGACGATCTACGACCTGGCCCATGCGGCGGGGCTCAAGACGGCGGGAGTGATCTGGCCGGCCACCCGCAACGCCCGCACGCTCACCTGGGGCGTCCCCGACTGCGGCACGCGCGAGCTCTGGGAAAAATACACCACCCCGGGCTGGCTGGACGAACTCCGCCGCGAAGGCATCCCCGTGGACATGCAGGAGCCCTGGTGCAAGTCCAACGGCGGCCCCCAGCGCGACTGGATGTACGCCCGTATCGCGGCCCACCTCCTGCGGCGCCACGCCCCGAACCTGACGCTCCTTCACCTGGTCGAGACCGACCACGTCCAGCACGCCCGCGGCCCGCGGACGCCGGACGCCTATTGGGCCTGCTCCTTCGCGGACGACCGGCTCCGCGACGTCGTGGAATCGGTCCAGGCGGCGGGCCTGGCCGGGAAGACGGCGATCTTCGTCGTCTCCGACCACGGTTTCTTCGAATACCGCAAGACCATCCTTCCCAACGTGATCTTCCGGCGCGAAGGCCTCGTGCGCCTCGGACCGGACCGGGCGGTCGAGTCGCGCGAGGCGTGGTGCCTCCCGCAGGGCGGCGCAGCCTACATCTACGTCCTCGACCGCAACCGGCGGGCGGAGCTCCTGCCGCGGCTCAAGGCGCTCCTGCGGAACGTGGAGGGCGTGCAGGCGGTTCTGGAGGAGCCCGAGTTCCCCGGCGTGGGACTCCCGACCCTCCAGGAAGACCCGCGGATGCCGGATCTCATCCTG
Organism: Planctomycetota bacterium; assembly: GCA_035574235.1. Classification (NCBI taxonomy): domain Bacteria; kingdom Pseudomonadati; phylum Planctomycetota; species Planctomycetota bacterium. The sequence goes on from DATLZA010000176.1 coordinate 14,831, forward strand.
GCGGCGCGTGACGGATACGCGTTCGGCGATTCGGCGGCCGGCGACGCGCCGATCGTCGAGGGAACCGTCCGGGGAAGCCACGGGGCCCTGCCCGAAGATCCCCGCATGCACGCGACCTTCGTGGCCTGGGGCGCCGGCATCCGCCGCGGCGCCGCGGTGGAGATCATCCGCAACGTGGACGTCGCGCCGACCGTGGCGCGCCTGCTCGGCCTGCGCCTGGAAGGGGCGGAGGGACGGGTTCTCGAGGAGATCCTGGAGCGCTGAACGGCCGCCCTTACTCCAGGGGCTCCACGCGGGCCCCCGCCGCGGGGATGTCGAGCACGAGGCTGCGTCCGGAAACCTTGAGTCCGGCCGCCCGCTCGCGCAGAGCGCGCGCCACCGGCTCCGCCTTCTCCGCGTGGGCGATCGCCAGGACCGCCGAGCCCGCTCCGCTCAGGCACGCCCCCCAGGCGCCCCCGTCCAGCCCCGCCTGAATCAGGGGCTCCATCTCGGGAAAGAGCTTCGCCCGGTACGGCTGATGGAGGCGGTCCTGCATGGCCACGCGCAGAAGCTCCGGCCGCTGCTGAAGAATCGCCGAAACCAGAAGCCCCACGCGGCTGTGATTGAAGACGGCATCCCCGCGCGGCACCGACGCAGGCAGGATCGCCCGCGCCTGCCGGGTGGGAATGACGAGGTCCGGAACGTAGAGGACCGCCTTCCAGTCTCTCGGCACGCCGAAGGGAACCACCGTGAGCGGGCCGTCCGGGCGCCCCTCGTTCTGGACCGTCAGCACGAATCCTCCGTGGATCGCGGGGGCCACGTTGTCCGGATGCCCTTCCATGGGCACCGCCAGTTCCAGGAGCCTCAGGCGGGAAAGCCCGGCCCCCGTCAGGGCGTCGGCCGCCAGGAGCCCGCCCACGATCGCCGCCGCCGAGCTGCCCAGACCGCGCCCGAACGGGATCCGATTGACGAGCGTGAGCCCGTGCGGAGGCACGGCGCGCCCCGTTTCGGCCGAGAAGCGCTCGTACGCCTGGCGAACAAGGTTGGGTTCCCCGCGCCGCAGAAGCTCCGCCCCCTCCCCTTCCACGGCGAACTCGCCGGGCCGGGACGTGTCGACGAGCACCTCGTTGTAAAGCCCGAAGGCCAGCCCCAGGCTGTCGAAGGCACACCCGGTGTTGCCGGCCGAGGCGGGAACCACCACGCGGAGCTTCATAGCGCGCGGCCATCTTAACTTCCGTCCCCTCCTTCGCCAAGGAGTTCGGGAACGCCCGCGCAATTGGGGATGCGTTCGGGCGCTCCATGGGGTATAGTAGGAGCAGATACTTTATAAGGAAGGCGTCCATCCCCCTCGCCCCGGGAACCCTCCCGGGACGTCGGCCACGCCTGCGGAAAGGATCCCCATCGCGACCCGAACGCCCCTCCCCCTGGCTTGGGAAAATGTGATCTTCCTGGCCGCCGTCCATCTCGCCGCCGCCGCGGCGGTCGTCCACGCCTGCGGGGCGGGCCTGCGCGGCGCCACGGCGGGCCTGGCGGCCGCCTGGTTCGTCCTGTGCGGCCTTTCCATCACGGGCGGCTACCACCGCCTCTTCGCGCACCGATCCTACCGGGCCGCCCTGCCCCTGCGCCTCTTCTACCTTCTCTTCGGCGCGGCCTCGTTCCAGAACTCGGCCCTCCGGTGGTCGGCCGATCACCGCACGCACCACCGCTACACCGACCGCGACGAAGACCCCTACGACGCCCGCCGCGGCTTCTGGTGGTCTCATATCGGCTGGGTCTTCTACCGAACCCCCGAGCCCGACTTCCGGAACGTCGCGGACCTCCGCGCCGACGTCTGGGTGCGCCTTCAGGACCGGGCGTACCTCCCGATCGGCCTGCTCGTGGGGTTCGCGCTGCCGACCCTCATCGCCGCGACCTGGGGAGACGCCTGGGGCGGCCTCCTCCTGGCGGGGTTCCTGAGACTCGCCCTTCAGTATCAGGCGACCTTTTCAATCAACTCCCTGGCCCACCGCGTGGGCCGCCGGCCCTACTCGACCCGAACCTCCGCCCGCGACAGCGCCCTGGCCGCCGTGATCACCCTGGGCGAGGGCTACCACAACTTCCATCACCGCTTCCCGGCCGACTACCGCAACGGCGTGCGGTTCTTTCACTTCGATCCCACAAAGTGGTGGGTCTGGACGATGAGCCGCGTGGGGCTGGCGCGGGACCTGCGCCGCACCCCGCCCGAAGCCATCCTGCAGGCCCGCCGCTCCGTGCAGCCGGCGGCCGACCGTCAATTCCCCCGCGGCCAGTCGTCCGTCCGGAAGGGGGAAGCCGGCAGCCCCTCCTTGTTGTAGAGCGTCGCCTCGGGATTGTCCGCCCACGCGTACCGGACCGCGACCGGTTTGGAGACGGAGGGATGCCGGACCACGACGGTCTCCCCGTCGATCTCGGCCTGCGCCCACACGAACTTCCGGTCTTCGCCCGCCACGGCGAACCCGAGGAGCTTGCCGCCCCGGGCCACCAGCCCGCCGCCCACGTGTTTAAAGGAGATCCGGATCCGATCTCCTTCGGCCTTCATGCCGTCGTACAGCGGTCCGGAGAAGACGATGGCCCGGTCGTACACCGTCCCCAGCGCGGCCCGCGCCAGCCGCTTCCCCACGTCCTGTTTGTTGCGCGGATGAATGTCCTTCTCCTCGCCGATGTCGATCGCCACGGCCATCGCCGTGCGCGGCACTTCCGCCAGCGTCCGCAGCTGCGCCTCGCGAAGCTCCGCCCAGGCGCTCTCCGAAGGCTCGGGTTTGCGGGCCATGAAGTTGGCCAGCTGCACGAAGAGGAACGGGAAGTCCCCCTGCCCCCAGTCCTTGCGCCAGTTGCGAATCAGGGCGGGGAAAAGCGTGCGGTAGAGTCCCGCGCGGGAAGCGTTGGATTCGCCCTGGTACCAGATCGCGCCCCGGATGCCGTAGGGCACGAGCGGGGCGATCATGCCGTTGTACAGGGAAGACAGCGCCAGCGGCGCCCGCGGCGCGGGCTTGCCCTCGGCGCGCGCCTTCTCCGCCGCCTTCTCGTGCGCCGCCCGGCGCCGGGCGTCTTCTTCCACGCAGGCCCGGAGCTCCGCGACTTCGTCGAAGATCTCCCTTCGCGTCCAGACCTCCGCGGGCGTCCCGCCCCATGAGGCGTGAATGAGCCCCACGGGAACGCCGAGCGCCTCATGCAGCTCGCGACCGAAAAAATAGGCCACGGCCGAAAATCCCGCCACGGATTCGGGGGAACATTCCTTCCAGGCTCCCGCGACGTCCCGCTCGGGCGCGTCCGAGGCCCGCCGGGGCACGGTGAAAAGACGGATTTTCGGATGCCGCGCGCGCCGGATCTCCTCGTCCGCGTCCGCCGAGCTCCGAACCGGCCACTCCATGTTCGACTGGCCGCTGGCCAGCCACACCTCGCCCACAAGAACGTCCCGCACGACGACGGAACGGCCGCCCGCGGAGACCGTAAGCTCGTGAGGCCCGCCGGGCGCAAGAAGGTCCAGCCGGACCCGCCAGCGTCCCTCGCCGTCCGCGGCGGCGACCTTCTTCTGCCCCCCGAACTCCACGGCGACCTCCTCTCCGGGCTCTGCGGTTCCCCAGACCGGAACCATCATCCCGGCCTGGAGGACGGCGCCATCCGAGAAGAGCGCGTGGAGCCGGAGCGGGGCGCGCGGCCGGGCCGCCGCCGATGGAACCGCCAGAACGAAAAGGAGCAGCATCGGAACGAAGCGCTTCATCGCCGTTCTCCCTCGAGAAGTCGACGTATTATAGCGCGCTCCGCCGGCGGCGTTTCCCCTTTCCCGCGCCGAAGCCGTCCGGACCGTCAGGCCAGGATCTCTTCGATCACCCGACCGGATACGTCCGTCAGCCGGTACCGGCGGCCGTTGTGCCGATAGGTCAGCCGGCGATGGTCCATCCCGAGCAGGTGCAGGATCGTCGCGTGCAGATCGGGCACGGAGACGGGATCGCGGGCGATCTTGTATCCCAGCTCGTCGAGCTCCCCGTAGGACGTTCCCCCCCGGACGCCCCCGCCGGCCATCCAGACGAGAAACCCGTGGGGATTGTGGTCCCGCCCGAGCCCCCCCTGCGACACGGGCATGCGGCCGAACTCGCCGCCCCAGACCACCAGCGTCGTCTCGAGCAACCCCCGCCGCTTGAGATCCTTGAGCAGTCCGGCGATCGGGACGTCCGTCTCCTCGCAGCGGGCGTCGTGGTTCTTCTTCAGATTCTCGTGAGCGTCCCACTGGTCGTCCACGTACGCCTGGACGAACCGTACCCCCCGCTCCACAAGCCGGCGGGCCAGGAGGAGCTTTTCCCCGTATGGCCGCGTCTCCTCGCGATCCAGTCCGTACAGCCGCCGCGTCTCCTCGGTTTCGCGGGACAGATCCACCGCCTCGAGCGCCTCGGTCTGCATCCGGTAGGCCAGTTCGAAGCTCTCGATGCGGGCCCGAAGCGCCTCCTCGTCGGGATGCCGCCGCCGGTGCTCTACGTTGAGCCGCCCGAGCAGGTCAAGCTGCGCCCGCTGATCCGGCGCGCTCATGTCCGCCGGACGCGCCAGGTTGAGGATGGGCGTCCCCTGCGTGCGGAACACCGTGCCCTGGTAGGACGACGGCAGGAACCCCGCCCCCCAGTTGAGGGGTCCCCCTTTCGTTCCGATCCGGTTGCCCAGAACGACGAAACCCGGCAGATTCCGATTTTCCGTTCCGAGCCCGTACGTCACCCAGGCGCCCGCGCTCGGGAATCCCGGCCGGATCACGCCCGTGTTCATCTGGAACATGGCGGGCGCATGGCTGTTGGACTCGGCGTGCACGGACTTGATGAAGGCGATGTCGTCCACGCACTCCGCCAGGGCGGGATATTTCTCGCACACCCAGGCTCCGCACCGTCCGTGCCGGCGAAACCGGTAGGGGGACCTCAGAAGCGGGCCGGGCCTTCCGAAGAAGACTTCGACCCCTTCGAGGCGCTTCCCATGGGCCCGGTCCAGCTCGGGCTTCGGGTCGAAAAGATCGAAGCCGCTCGGCCCTCCCTCCATGAAAAGCCAGATGACCGATCGGGCGCGGGGAACGTGATGCGGGCCGGGCGGGGAACCTCCCGCCGGGGCGGCCTCGAGAAGCCCCTCCTCCCCCAGGAGGTGCGCCAGGGCGGCCATCCCGAAGCCGAGCCCCGCCCGTCCCAGGAGCTCCCGCCGCGTCGGCCCTTCGCGATTAATCCACATAGGCGAATTCGTTCGTCATGAAAAGCGTATGTCCCAGATCCGCCAGACCCCGCCGCTCGTCCGCCGCCCTCCCGAGAAACTCCTCCGCCGCCTCGCGCTCGCGCGGCGTCGGGGCGCGCCCCAGCGCCAGCGCCCAGGCCCGCTCGATTCGAGCGCCCGCGCCGGGCCCCGCCTCGCGAAGCACCCGATCGGCGAAGTCCCATGCGCATCCGCGCACGAACGGATCGTTCAGCAGCGCCAGAGCCTGCGGCGCCACCGTCGTCGATACCCGGCGCCCGCAGCTCGCGCTGGGCGAAGGCGCGTCGAAAACCTCCGTCAGCGGATAGGGCACCGACCGCTTGACGAAGACGTATACGGTCCGGCGCCAGACTTCCGGGCTTTCCCGGACATCCCGCGGGTAATGATGCTCCCCTTCGGTGCGCGTGATGATGGCCTCCGCGGGAATGGGCACCTTGACCCCCGGTCCGTACATCTTTGGATTGAGCCGGCCGCTGACGGCCAGAAGCGCGTCGCGCAGGGCTTCCGCTTCGAGCCGCCGGGGACGGCGGCGCGCCAGAAGGCGGTTCTCGGGATCCTCGCGGACCGGCCCCGGGGACGCGGAGGTGTCCTGGACGTACACGGCGCTCGTGAGAATGAGCCGGTGAATCTCCTTCAGCCGCCAGCCGCGGCGCACGAGCTCCGAAGCCAGCCATTCGAGAAGTTCGGGGTGCGTGGGACGCTCGCCCTGGGCCCCGAAGTCGTTCGGGGTCCGCACGAGTCCCTCGCCGAAATGATGCTGCCAGAGGCGGTTGACGATCACGCGGGCCAGAAGCGCCCCGGCCCCCCGCTCGACGTCGGTGAGCCATTCCGCCAGGGCCGCGCGCTGAAACGACGTGCGGGCCCCCGGCGGACGGCTCAGGCGCGGCTCCGGATCCCCCAGGGCGCTCAGGAATCCGAGCGTCAGAAGCTCCTTCTTGGCGTCCACCTCGCCGCGCTCCAGGAGCGGGCTGCGCGAAGGTTCCGGCCCCGCGTCGGTCAGAACGAGCCCGAACGGCGGCGCGGGAGGACGCCCGCGCTCGGCCTCCCGGATCGCGGCGGCCCGGCGGTCCCACTCCGCGCGTTCCGCGGGACTCAGGGAGCCGCGCAGCTCCGCCTCCGAAACGCGCAGCTCCTTCTGATGCACCGTCAGGAGTTCCTGTTGCCGCTGGTTGGACGGGTCGCGGGGCGCCAGCAGAATTTCCCGGTCCTCCTCGCGGATCCGGAGCGCCTGGACCTTCCGCCGAAAGAGGGGTTCGCGCGCGCGGCTCAGGAAGGCTTCCAGTTCCCGGCGCAGGGGCGCCACCCGCGCCTGGTACTCTTCCTCGAGCCGGCGCCACGCCTCCGCCTCCGCGGGCGGAACCAGCGGCACCTCGCGACGGCGCGTGTCGATGAACGCCGCCAGCATCCGGTAGTACTCCCGCGTCGGAATCGGATCGTACTTGTGATCGTGGCAGCGGGCGCACCCGAGGGTGAGCCCCAGAAATCCCTGTCCGAGGGTCGATAACACGTCGTCCAGCTCGTCGTACCGGTTGCGCTCCTGGTTGCGGGGGGCGTCGGCGGACTGGCGCTCCTGGACGGGCCCGGCCGTGCAGAAGCCCGTGGCCGCCGCGGCCAGGGGATTCCCGGGAGCCAGTTCGTCCCCCGCGATCTGCCAGCGCACGAACGTGTCGAAGGGCAGGTCCTCGTTGAAGGCGCGGATCACGAAATCCCTGTAGGGCCAGGCGTGTTTGCGGTCGTTGTCGAAACGGTACCCGTCGCTGTCGGCGTACCGGGCCACGTCCAGCCAGTGGCGCGCCCAGCGCTCCCCGAAGGCCGGCCCGGCCAGGAGACGGTCCACCAGGCGCTCGTACGCCTCCGGCGCGGGGTCGTTCACGAACGCCTCAATTTCCTCGGGCGAAGGCGGCAGTCCCCAGAGGTCGAAGAAGACGCGCCGAATCAGCCGCCGGCGGTCTGCGGGAGCCGAAGGCGTCCAACCCCGCGATTCGAGAGCCGCCAGGATGAAGCGGTCCACGGGTGTGCGGACCCAGGAAGCATCGCGCACCTCGGGAGGCTCCGGCCGCGCCGGCGGCCGAAACGCCCAGTGGCGCTCCGCGGGCGCCTCGGGCACCTTCAAGGGGGACCGCGCGTACGGAGCCCCCGCCGCCAGCCATTCCCGCAACGCCCGCAGCGACGCCGGCGGGAGCTTCGGGGCCCGATGCGGCATGAAGGGCTCCTCCTCGTGGGCCACGAGCCGCCAGAGCAGGGTTCGCTCCGGCGGACCGGGTTCCACCGCCGGTCCGCTTTGGCCCCCTTTCCGAAGGCCCTCGCGGGTGGTCAGGTCGAGCCCGCCCTTCCGCTTGGCCGGATTGTGACACTCCACGCAGCGGCGTTCCAGGATCGTCGAGGGATCCTCCTGCCCCGGGCGGACCGCCGCCAGAAGCGCGACCCCAACCCACGCCATCCCATTCATTCCGTCACCGTGAAACGCAGCGTCCGCGACTCCCCCCGAATCCCGTTTCCGTACGTCCCCGTGAACGGAGTGACCGTCACGGAGTGCGGGCCCGGCTCCGGGTTCCAGACCGGTCCGCGCCGGCCGTCGTTCGGCACGAGCGTGTAAGGCCGGATCAGCTCCGTGTTGAAGTTGTCCCGGCCCCGGTACGCGAAGCGCACGCTGCCCACGTGGGGCGGATCGGTGTGCACCTGGAGATTGATCCTTCGCGTCGGCAGCCGAGACAGCGACAGGACCGCCCCGTCCCGCAGGTCCTCGAATCCGGGAATCGGGCGCCGCGGAGCGTCCAGATGGATCAGCGAGAACCCCACGATGCGGGGCGGGACGGCCGGAGACGGCGGAACGGGCTCCGGATCCAGCCCCGCTTCCGGCCCCGCCAGCGTGAAATGGCGCGGCGGGACGATGACCGAGCGCCCATCCTCCTCGCGAACGAGCCGCACCCGCCCTTCTTCGACTTCCAGACGCGTCGCCTCGTCGGTGGCGGAGAGCTTCAGCCGCGTCCCCAGAACCTCCGCCCGCGCATGCGGGGCGCGGATGAGCATCGGCCGCCCCGAAGGCTGCGGAGCCACGCGGGCGCGGATCTCGCCGCGCGCCAGCTCGATCACTTTACGGCCGCCTTCGCTCAGGATCCGCAGTTCCGTTCCGGCTTCGATCTCCAGGCGCGTCTCCTCGCCGGCGTATCCGATCACGGCGCCGCCCGTCCCGGCGGAGCGCACCCGGTCGCCGTTGTGCAGAACCGCCCCGGGCCGCGCCGGGACCGTCACGCCTCCGCGGACGACGGCAACCCCCGGACCCGTCTGAAGAAGCTCGGCCGAGCCCGGAACGCGCACGGTCGCCCAGATCACCAGCGCCCCGGCGACCGCCGCCGCCAGCCCCGCCGCGGTCCACCCCGGACGCCGCCGGGGCCGTGCGGAGGAGCGGATCTCGCCCATGACCCCCGCGACGAACGGACCGCCGTTCTCCTCGATCTCCTTCATCACGCCCCGAGCGAAATCCTCCGGCGGCCGGGAATCCAGCACGCGGGCCAGCGCCCGCCCCTGCCGCACCAGGTCCGCGAACGCGCGGCGGCGCTCCGGGTCGGCCTCGAGCAGGGCCGCCAGCTCCTGCGCTTCCGCCGGAGAAAGGCTCCCGTCCAGATACTCCGAGGCCAGCGTGTCGAACCGTTCCATCACGCGCGCTCCCAGGCGAGCCGGCGGTCCACGCAGTCGCGCAACCGCCGCCGCAGATCGAAAAGGCGGACCTTCACCGCGGTTCCGCTGCGTCCCGTGCGGCGGGCGATCTCCGCAATGGAAGCGTCGCGGGAGTACCGCATCTGGAGAAGTTCTCGAAGCTCCGCCGGGAGGCGGCCCAGGCATTCCTGCAGCGCGCGGACCCGCCGCTCGACCAGATCGTCGCCGCCTTCGAGATCCGCCTCCGCAGCCTCCGTCACGACGCGCTCGAGATAGCGCTCCCGTCGGACGGCCTCCCGCCGGATCCGCCGCAGCTCCCCCCGCACGAGCGCGCGCGCGATCGCCGAAAGCCACGCATAGAAATGCGTTCCGGGGCGGTACTCGTCGATCCGGCGGAATGCCTCGACGAAGGTCCGGTGGGCGATCTCATCGGCGTCCACGCCGGGGGGCGACAGGTACGCCACCGAGGCGCGCAGGCGGGCCTGGAAGGCGCGCACGACGGTCTCGTAGGCCTCCGCGCGCCCCTCCCGAACGCGCCGGATCGCCTCTTCGGCGTCGGAGAGAGCTTCCGGATCCATGCTTCATCCCCTTATTGCCGCCCCCGGCTCAAGGTTAGCCGAAATCGGCGGCGGGCGGTCGACTCTTGCCGGTCCTGGAAGACGGCGTTATAATTTGCCGCTCTTCGGGGAAGCCGGAGCGCCGCGAGAGACCGATGCAGAAGATCCTGGTCGCCAACCGCAGCGAGATCGCCATCCGCGTCTTCCGGGCGGCCGCGGAACTCGGCATCCGCACCGTGGCGATCTACGCCTGGGAGGACCGTTTCTCCCTCCACCGCTTCAAGGCCGACGAATCCTACCTCATCGGGCAGGGCAAGGGCCCGGTCGCCGCGTACCTCGACATCCAGGGGATCGTGGACCTGGCGCGGCGGGTCAAGGCGGACGCGATCCATCCCGGATACGGATTTCTTTCGGAGAACGCGAACTTCGCCCGGGCGTGCCGGGAGGCCGGAATCGCGTTCATCGGGCCGCCGACCGAGGTCCTGGAGCTCTTCGGAGACAAGGTGGCGGCGCGGCGGCTGGCGATCGAAGCGGGCCTGCCGGTGCTCCCCGGGACCGAGGGCCCCGTCCGTCCGGGCCCCGCCCTGAAGAAGGAAGCCCGCCGGATCGGCTTCCCCCTCATCATGAAGGCGAGCTTCGGCGGGGGCGGCCGCGGCATGCGCGTGGTCCACCGTCCGGAAGACCTCGAACCGCTCCTCGAGGAAGCCCGCCGCGAGGCGGGCGCCGCCTTCGGCAACGACGCGGTTTTCCTCGAGCGCTACGTCCCCCGCGCCAAGCACATCGAGGTGCAGGTCCTGGGCGACGTCCACGGCGAGATCGTCCACCTGTGGGAACGCGACTGCTCCGTGCAGCGCCGTCACCAGAAGGTGGTGGAGATCGCGCCGGCGCCCCGTCTGGACCCCGGGGTGCGCCAGGCGCTTTGCGACGCGGCGGTGCGCCTGGCCGCGCGGGCGGGCCTCGTCAACGCCGCTACGGTCGAGTTCCTGGTGGACGTCGACCGCAACGAATTCTATTTCATCGAGGTCAATCCCCGCATCCAGGTGGAGCATACGGTCACCGAGATGGTGACGGGCGTGGATCTCGTGCGCGCGCAGATCCTGATCGCGCAGGGCGTCGCCATGCACGAGGCGCCCCTGGGGGTCCCTCCGCAGGATCAGATCCGGACCAGCGGCTTCGCCCTCCAGTGCCGCGTGACGACGGAGGATCCGGAAAACCGCTTCATCCCCGATTTCGGGCGGATCACCCACTACCGATCCCCCGCCGGTTTCGGAATCCGTCTGGACGGCGGGACCGCCTACAGCGGGGCGACCATCACGCCCTACTACGACTCGCTCCTCGTCAAGGTCACCGCCTGGGCGCCCACCTTCGACCAGTGCATCCGGCGCATGGACCGGGCGCTGCGCGAATTCCGGGTGCGCGGCGTCAAGACGAACATCCCCTTCCTCGAGAACCTCCTTCAGCACCCCGCCTTCGCCTCGGGCGAGGCGACGACGACCTTCGTGGACTCGACGCCGGAGCTCGTGCGCTGGCATCCCCGGCGCGACCGGGCCACCAAGCTCCTGAGCTTCATCGGAGACGTCGTCGTCAACGGGAACCCCGAGGTCAAAGGCCGGACGGACGGCCGCGCGATTCCGGAACCCGAACTTCCCGCGATCGACGAGAGCGCCGCTCCGCCCCCGGGCACGCGGGACATGCTCCTCGAGATGGGCCCCCGGAAGTTCGCCGAATGGGCCCGCAGCCAGAAGCGCCTCCTCCTGACGGACACCACGTTCCGGGACGCGCACCAGTCGCTCCTGGCCACGCGGGTGCGGACGTACGACATGCTGCGCATCGCCCCCTACGTGGCCCGCACGCTGTCGAACCTCTTCAGCCTGGAAATGTGGGGCGGAGCGACCTTCGACGCGGCCATGCGGTTCCTGAAAGAGGATCCCTGGGAACGCCTCGTCGCGCTGCGCCGGGCGATTCCCAACATCCTCTTCCAGATGCTGCTGCGGGCCGGAAACGCCGTCGGGTACACGAACTACCGCGACGAGGTCGTCGCGGCCTTCGTGCGCCACGCCGCGCAGGCGGGCATCGACCTGTTCCGCGTCTTCGACTGCTTCAACTGGGTCCCCAACATGCGGCCCTCCCTCGAAGCGGTCCTGGAATCCGGGGCGATCTGCGAGGCCACGATCTGCTATTCGGGGGACCTGCTGGACCCGGCGCGGGACAAGTACACGCTCGAGTACTACGTCAAGCTCGCCAAACAGCTCGAGCGGATCGGGGCCCATATGCTGGCCATCAAGGACATGGCCGGCCTCTGCAAGCCCTACGCGGCCCACCGGCTGGTTTCCGCGCTGACGCAGGAGGTGGGAATCCCCATCCACTTCCACACCCACGACACCGCCGGCATTCAGGCCGCCAGCCTCGTCAAGGCCGCCGACGCGGGCGTCCACATCGTCGACGGCGCGATCGCTTCGATGAGCGGCCTGACGAGCCAGCCGAACCTCAATTCGATCGTGGAGGCCTTCCGCAACACCGAGCGGGACACGGGGGTGGACATCGACGCCCTCAACCGCTGCGCCGAGTACTGGGAGAGCGTGCGCGAGGCCTACTACCCGTTCGAGTCGGGCATGCTCGCCGGCACGGCGGAAGTGTACCGGCATGAAATTCCCGGCGGGCAGATCACCAATCTCCGGGAACAGGCCAAGAGCCTCGGCCTGGCCTCCCGCTGGCGCGAGGTGCTGCGCGCGTACGCCGACGTCAACCGCCTGTTCGGGGACATCATCAAGGTGACGCCTTCGAGCAAGGTGGTCGGGGACATGGCGCTCTTCCTCGTGGCCAACAACCTCAAGGCCGAAGACGTCCTGGACGGGCGGCGCGAGCTGTCGTTCCCGAAATCGGTCGTGGAACTCTTCGAAGGACGGCTCGGGCGCCCCGTGGGCGGTTTCCCCCGCAAGCTCCAGAAGATCATTCTCAAGGATCGGGAGCCCCTCAAGGGCCGTCCGGCGGACGCCCTTCCGCCGGTCGATTTCGACGCGGTCCGCGCGGAGCTCAAGGCCAAGATCAAGGCCGCTCCCACCGACGCCGACGTCCTGAGCTACCTCATGTACCCCCGGGAATTCATCGAGTTCGACGGCCACCGGCGGCACTTCGGAGACACGTCGGTGCTTCCCACGGACGTGTTCTTCTACGGCATGAAGCCGGGGCAGGAAATCACCGTCGAGATCGACCCGGGCAAGACCCTCATCATCAAGTTCATCGCCGTGGGCGAGCCCGACGGCGAGGGCCTGCGGCCGGTCTTTTTCGAGCTCAACGGGGTGCCGCGCGAAGTCCGCGTGGCGGATCGGACGCTCAAAGCCTCCAAGGAAACGCGCCCGAAGGCGGATCCGGACAACCCCGGCCACGTCGGCGCCCCGATGCCCGGCAAGGTCGTCCAGGTCGTCGTCGGCGCCGGGGAGGCGGTGGCGCGCGGGCAGAAGCTTCTCTCGATCGAGGCGATGAAGATGGAGACCTCGGTGTACGCGCCCCTGGCCGGCCGCGTCAAGGAGGTCCACGTCCGGCCCGGATCCGCGGTGGAGGCCAGGGATCTCCTCGTGGTCCTGGAGCCCGCGCCCCCGGAGCCGGCCCCCGAGGCCCGGAAGGAAAGCGCGATCGCCTGAAGGCCCGGTACCTCCCGCCGGACCCTGGGCGACACGTCTTTCGATGGCGGAAGCGGTAAGGAGGAAGCGACCCATGTACGTCGTCCTCGTGCGCCTGGAGGCCCGGCCGGATACGGCGCAGAAGCTCTTCGAGCTGGCCCGCTACAACTCGGAGCAGTCTCGCAAGGAGCCGGGAAACCTTCGCTTCGACGTCCTGCGGGCGGTGGACAACCCGCTCAAGTTCGCGCTCGTCGAGGTCTACCGCGACGAGGCCGCCTTTCAGGCGCACCAGCAGACCCCGCACTACGCGCGCTGGCGCGCCGAGGTGGGCGATCTCCTGGCCGCGCCCCGGACGAGCGAGAAGTACGTCCTCGCGGCCCCCGCGCCGGGGGCGTAGACGCCGTGCCGTTCGCGTTCCTCGCGCCGCCCGAAATCCGCTTCGGATCCGGCGAGTCGCGCCGGCTCCCGGAGATCCTGGCGCGCTTCGGCCGCCGGCCCTTTCTCGTCACCGGCGCCCGCACGGCGGACCGCTTCGCGTTCCTGGCCGCTCTCGGAAACGTTCCCCGATTCGCCGTGTCCGGCGAGCCGGACGTGGCAACCGTGGACGAGGCCGCGCGGCGGGCGCGCGAGGCGGGCGCGGACGTCGTCTGCGCCGTGGGCGGAGGAAGCGCCCTGGACACCGGCAAGGCCGTCAGCGCCATGGCCGTCCACGAGGGAAGCGTCCTCGAATATCTTGAACAGGTGGGCACGGGCCGGACGCTCGATCGCCCTCCCCTGCCGTTCGTGGCGGTCCCCACGACCGCCGGAAGCGGGTCCGAGGCCACCAAGAACGCCGTCCTCCGCGTTCCCGAGCGCCGCGTCAAACGGAGCCTGCGGCACGACCGGCTCATGCCCCGCACGGCGATCGTGGATCCCGACCTGGCCGCCGCGGCACCGCCGGCGGTGGCCGCTTCGGCGGGGCTCGACGCGCTGACGCATCTCCTCGAAGGATTCGTCTCCACCGGCGCCGGGCCGATGACGGACGCCCTGGCGCGGCCCGGGCTGGCGCGGGCGGCGCGGGGCCTGGAGGGGCTGGCCCGGGGCGCTCCGGACGCGGAGTCCATGGCGCTGGCCTCTCTCTGGGGCGGGCTGGTTCTGGCCAATGCGGGGCTCGGGGCGGTGCATGGACTCGTGGCCCCGCTGGGGGGCCGCTTCGCCATCCCCCACGGGCTCGGCTGCGCCGCCCTCCTCGTGGACACGCTGCGCGCCAACCTCCGCGCGCTCCGGACGCGCGCGCCCGCCTCGCCCGCCCTCGAGCGATATGCGGAAGCGGCCCGCCTCTTCGGCGCCCGCGATCCGGAGGAGCTCCTGGAGCGGCTGGCGGACCTCCGGCGGCGTCTCGGGGTCCCCCGACTGGCCGCCTACGGCGTTTCCGAAGCCGACGTCGAGCCCATCGTGCGCGACTCGCGCGGCGGCAGCATGCGGTTCAATCCGATCGAGCTCTCCGACGGGGAGCTCGCCGAGGCCGTGCGCGCGGCGCTCTGAAGGTCCGTCTCCTCGGTCTCGACTTCGAGCGCTTCGGCGCGACCGGGACCCCGCCCTTCCGGCCAGATGTGAAACCCTCCGTGCCCGAACGGAGGGATTTCCCAGGTTCCCCAAATGCCGCGCGCATCCCGGCAGCCCTTGTAAAAGACCGAGTGACGGCCGACGTACGTCTTGGTCCAAGAGATCCCCTTCGTCTCCGCGTCATAGCGGCCCAGGACGCCGAAAGGACCCACCGGATCGCGGCCCGCGCCCGAAACGACGCCCTCCCGGAAGCTGAGCGACAGGTCCATGCGTTCGCGACGCCCGTCCGAATAGGTGTAGAACCCCGTCCACGGACCGGAGGTGAACTCGTCCTCCATGCCTCCAGGATAGCGGGCGCCGCGCCGCAAGAACAGAGGACGCCGAACGCACGGCTTTCGTCCGCGCAATCTCTTGCATCGGCCGCCGCTTCGTCATAACATCGGCGGCCCTGCGGGATCCCAGAGGGGACGACCCCCGGTTGCTCCCGCGCCTCTTTCACTCTTTTCGTCGCGGGAGGAGCGTCTGTCCCCGATCGAAGCCGTCATGAAGGAAACTTCCGAGAGCGCCGGCTTGCGCTCCGCCGCCCGGACGCCCGAGGAGCCGGCCGACCGCGTGGAGGCCCTGCTTCGCGAGCTCGACGAGCTGGAGCCGCAGGGCCGGGACGAGTCGGCCCGCGGTCCCGCCTCCCACGGCCGGGAGGACGCGCTCGCGCTTTACCTCGAGCAGATGGGCCGGATCCCGATGCTGGGCCGCGAAGAGGAGCGCCGGCTGGCCGCGGAGATCCGCGACGCCCGCCGCCGCTTTCGAAACCGCCTGTTCGAATTTCCGTCCGCGGTGGCCGAGGCCGCCGCCCTCCTGGAGGAGATCCGGGCCGGAGAAGCTTCGGCGGATCGGGTGTTGCGCAGCGCCGGTCCGGAAGGGGCCGCGCGCGCGGAGACCCTGGCGGCCCTTCCGGAGGTCCTTCGCGCCGCCGCCGGCCGGTCGCCCCGGGCGCGCGCCCAGGCGGCGGCCCTCCTGGAGGAGATCGATTTCGACACCGAGCTTCTGATCCCGATCGTCCGCACGCTCGAGGAAGCCGCCCGCCGGCTGGAGGAACTCGGCCGCGCCGGAGCCCCGGCGCGCCGCGAGCGGGAACGCCGGCTCGCCGAGCTGGGCGAGACGGATGCCGACCGCTTCGCGGCGCGGGTCCGCGAGCTGCAGGCCCGGAAGACCGAGTACGAGCGCGCCAAGTCGCGCCTCGTGGCCGCCAACCTGCGCCTCGTCGTCGCCGTCGCCAAGAAGTACCGCCATCGGGGGCTCTCGTTCCTCGATCTCATCCAGGAGGGCAACACGGGTCTCCTCCGGGCCGTCGAAAAGTACGATCCGGACCGCGGCTACCGCTTTTCGACCTACGCCACGTGGTGGATCCGCCAGTCCATACAGCGCGCGATCGCGGATTTTTCGCGCACGGTACGGATCCCGGTGCACGTGCTGGACGCCCTGTACCGCCTCCATGTCGCCTCGCGGCGCCTGGCCCAGAGGCTGGGCCGGGAGCCCTCCCTTCTGGAGCTTTCGGCGGCCGCGGACATGGCCCCCGAGGAGGTCGGCCGCGTGCTCCGGGTGGCGGAGCGGCCCGTGTCGCTCGACCGGCCCGTGCGGCCCGGCGAGGAGCATTCCCTGGGCGCCCTGGTCGAGAACGCTTCCTCGGAAGCCCCCGACGCGGCGGCCGGCCGGCGTCTCCTCCGGGAACGCGTGGAGCGCCTGCTGGAAACTCTTTCCCCGCGGGAGCGCGACGTCCTGCGTCTCCGGTTCGGAATCGGCACCGACCGGCCCCTCACGCTGGAAGAGGTGGGACGGCGCTTCGGCCTGACGCGCGAGCGGATCCGCCAGATCGAGGCGAAAGCCCTGCGCAAGCTCCAGCATCCCCGCCGGGCGCGCGATCTTCAGGAGTTTCTCGAGGGGCCGCTCCCCTCCTTCGCGGAACGGCGGTGAGCGCAGACGTCCCCGGACGGCGCCTCTGGACGGTCGGCCATTCGACCTTGACGCTCGAGGAGTTCCTGGAGCGTATCCGCAACCTCGACGTCGTGGCCGACGTGCGGCGTTATCCCGTCTCGCGCCGCTTTCCCCATTTCAACGCGGAGGCTCTCGCCCGGGTCGTGGAATACCGCTCCTTTCCGGCTTTGGGAGGCCGGCGCCGCGGCGGCGGCGATCGGCACCGCGCGCTTCGGTCGGCCGCCTTCCGGGCCTACGCGGCGCACATGGAAACGCCGGAATTCCAGGCCGCCCTGGCCGACCTGGAAGCGCTGGCCGAACGGCGGCGCACCGTCCTCCTGTGCGCCGAAGCCGTCTGGTTCCGCTGCCATCGGATGCTCCTTTCGGATCTCCTGACGGCGCGCGGCTGGACGGTGCTGCACCGGCCGGGGGACCGTCTCCACCGCCTGAGTCCCGCCGCCCGCCTCGAGGGCGGCGGGCTGGTCTACGATCGGGGATAGCCTAAGGAGTAGTTCCCTGGGGCGTCGGCTCGGCGGGGCCGGGTGAAGGCTCCGGGGCGGGAGGCTGCGGGCGTTCCCGATCCTCCTCTTTAGGCGCCGGCGCGGGAGCTCGGTCCTGCGGGGCCGGAGGCGTCGTGTCGGGCGCCGGCGGAGCGGTTTCCCGATCCTGCGGGGGCGGCGCCGTCTCGGGGCGCTGCGGCTCCTCGGGCGCGGGCGCCCCGTTGCGCCGTTCGCGCTCCTGTCGATCCTCGCGTTCGCACCCGAACCCCGGCGCCAGGAACGCCGCTAGGAGCGCCAGGGCAAGTCCGGTTTTCAGGGCTCGAAGCATGAGATCACCTCGTCGGGCGGAAGAAAGGCTCTTCGAACGAACGGGAAAAAGCACGATGCGCTTCCACCCGAATGGAGGCCCGGAAGGGGGCGCCCGTTACGCCTTTCGGAGAAAGCCGGCTAATAACCGAGATGCCGGAGAAACCCCGGATCTTTGCGCCACCGCGGGCGGGTCTTGACCCACACTTCGAGGAACACGGGACGCGCGAGGATCGCCTCGATGTCCCGTCGGGCGGCGGCCCCGAGCTGCTTGAGGGCCTGCCCTCCCTTGCCGATGAGGATCGGCTTCTGGGATTCCTTGTTGACGTAGACGACGGCGCGGATGTAGTCCTTGTTCTTGCCCTCCTCGGGTCGCGCCTCGCGGTATTCTTCGATTTCGACCGCCGTGTCGTAGGGGATTTCCTCGCCGTACAGCGCGTAGATCTTCTCGCGCAGCGCCTCGGCCGCCAGGAAACGGTCGTCCCGATCGGTCACCTGATCGGCCGGGTACAGGGGCTCCCCCGGCGGGAGATGCCGCACGAGCGCGTCCCGGAACGCGTCCACGCCTTCGCCGCTCAGGGCGCTCAGGGCCAGCGTCTCGGCGAACCCTCCCGACGCGGCGTGCGCCTCCACCGCGGCGGCCCGCGCGTCGGCCGGAACGGTGTCGATCTTGTTGACGGCGAGGATGACCTTCCGTGCCGCCGCCGCCACGCGCGCGGCCAGGTCGCGGTCGGCGGGCTCCGGCGGGCGGGGTTCGACCAGAAGCGCCGCGACATCGGATTCCTTGAGGGCCTCCTCGGCGCGACCGAGCATGCGCCGGTCCAGCTCGTCCCGGGCCTTTTCCATGAGGCCCGGAGTGTCCAGGAGCAGCGCCTGGTAGCCCGGTCCCGTGAGAATGCCCAGCACCTTGTGCCGCGTCGTCTGGGGCTTGGGGGAGGTGATGGCGAGCTTCTCTCCCACCAGTCGGTTGAGAAGCGTGGACTTGCCGACGTTGGGCCGCCCCACCAGGGCGACGACGCCGGCACGATGCGGAACGGCCGCGTCCGTCATGCCCGGAAGTTTAGCGACGCGGCCCTCGCGGCGCCAGTCCTCTTCCGGAGCGCGCCTACAGAAGCTCGCGGATCGGCTCCCCGCCGTCCAGAGCCGGCACGGGCCGCCCCTGGTGGTTGAGGAACTGGACGTGCGGATCGACTCCCAGCACGTGGTAGATCGTGGCGTGGAGGTCCGCCGGCGTCAGCGGCCGCTCCTTGGGGTATTCGCCCCGGGCGTCCGTGGCGCCCACGACGCGGCCGCCCTTCACTCCGCCGCCTCCCAGGACCGCGAACATCGCGTTGCCCCAGTGGTCGCGCCCGGGGGTTCCGCGGCCGCTTCCGTCGTTCATGCGCGGCGTGCGGCTGAACTCGCCGCAGATGACGACGAGCACCTTCTCCAGAAGCCCGCGGCTCTCGAGGTCTTCGAAAAGCGTGGCCACGGCGGCGTCGTACCGGGGCAGGTAGTTCTCCATGCCCTGCTTGAGATCCCAGTGGTGATCCCAGCCGCCCATCTGAACGGTCACGAACGTGACGCCCGCTTCGGCCAGACGCCGCGCCAGCAGGACCGACTGGCCCCACGTGTGGCGGCCGTAACGCTCCCGAAGCTTGGCGTCCTCGGCGCCGATGTCGAAGGCGCGGCGGACCTCGGCGCTGGTGACCAGATCGAAGGCCTGCTGCTCGAATCGGTCCATCGTCTCGAGCAGCCCGCCGGCGTCCGCCTCGCGGCGCAGGGTGTCGAACGAGCGGCGCAGCTCGCGCCGGTCCTGGATGCGCTCCACGGTGAGGCCCCCGGGGAGCCGGAGGTTGCGGACCTGGAAATCCGCGCGGTTCGGATCGCCTTCGGTCTCGAAGGGATCCAGGTGGCGTCCCAGATAGTTGCCGCCGAAGTAGCCGGGACGGAGGCCCACGCTGGCGGCGTGGGGCACGGCGACGTACGCCGGCAGGCCGGGACGGCGCGCGCCCAGGACCTTCGTGGCGATCGACCCGAGGGAGGGGTACTTTCCGGTCGTGTCGGCCCCGCTGGCCCCCGGCCGCCCGGTCAGCATGAGATGGGCTCCGCCGAAATGGTCCCCGTCCCCATGGTGGAGCGACCGGACGATGGAGAACGTATGGGCGACCCGCGCCTGGCGGGGGAGAAGTTCCCCGATCTGCATTCCCGGGACGTTCGTCGGAATGGGGCGCCAGAAGCCGCGGTACTCGGCGGGCGCATCGGGCTTGAGGTCGTAGAGGTCCATGTGGCTGGGTCCGCCGTCCAGCCAGATGAGGATCACCCGGGCGTCGCGGGACGCCCGGCCGGCCCGGGCCGCTTCCTCGCGGGCGCGCAGCAGCCCGGGAAGCCCGAACGAGGCCATCCCGGCCACCCCGAGCTGAACGAAGCTCCGACGGGTCATCCCGTCGCAGTACCGCGAAGCGCCGCCGGCATCGACGCGCAGCATGAATACCCCCCTCGAACGAACCCGCGCGTCCCGCTCCTCTATAAAATATGTACAACGCTTCCGTCCGTGAGTGACGCCGCGCCGGAATTTATTTCGCGGAATCGAGCAGCCCCCGGCGCTTCATCCAGTCCTCGCACCGCCGCGGCCACGACGCCGCCGGGTGCGGAATCGGCCGGATTCCGAACCCGTGGCCGCCGGATTCATAGAGGTGAAGCTCCGCGGGAACGCCCGCCCGCCGAAGCTCCAGATAATAGCGGACGCTGTTTTCGACGGGCACGCGGTCGTCCCCCGCGTGCACGAGAAAAGCGGGCGGAGTCTCCGCCGTCACGCGGAGGCGGGGCGAAAGAACGTCGGTTTTTTCGCGATCGACGATCCCGCCCGGATAGACGAGAATCGCGAAGTCGGGCCGGCAGGAAACGGCGTCGGCCTCATCCACGGGCTCATAGGCGCGCGAGGCGAAGTTCGTGGAGAGATGGGCGGCCAGGTGTCCCCCCGCCGAGAATCCCAGGATCCCGATCCGGCCGGGATCCACGCCCCACTCCGCGGCGCGGCGGCGCAGGAGCCCCAGCGCGCGCTGGGCGTCCTGAAGGGGGAGAAGCTTGTCCGGATCGTGCGGCCGCTGCGGCACCCGATACTTGAGCACCGCCGCGGCGATCCCGAGCCCCCGGAGCCAGGCGGCGACCTCCTTTCCCTCGTGCCCGATCGCCAGCAGGCGGTATCCCCCGCCCGGACAGACGAGGACCGCGGCGCGGACGCTCCGCTCCTTCGGCGGAAGGTGGACCTCGATCGTCGGCCGGGACACATCGGTGAGCCGCGGAACGTCCGTCTGTCCCGGCCTGGACTCCAGGAACCGCTCGGGACCGATCTCTTCCCGTTCCCCCGGCGGCCGGCCCGGCCAAAGCTCGATGATCGTGGGCTTGCTGTCTTCCTGCGCCGCCGGCGCCCAGGCCACGGCGGCCGCCGCGATGAGAAGCACCATGTCCTTCGTCTCCTTCTCTCCTGCAACGCCGCTCCCGGGACCGGAGTTTCGCAACCCTGGCGAAGGAACGCCGCGGCCCTTATACTGAGCCCCCATCGGAGGAAAATCGACGATGGCGGACCTGAGCCGGCGTTCGTTCCTGGGCACGGCCGCGGGCGCACTGGGCGCCGCGGGCCTGCGGGCCCCGCAGGCGCCCGGGCTTCCGGAGCCCCGCTACGTCCTTTCCTGCAACCTCGAGCTCATGTTTCCGCGCGACCTCCCCCACGAGCGCCGCCTGGAACTCATCGCCTCCGAGGGCCTGAAGGCCTACAGCTTCTGGAACCCGCGGGGCAAGGACCTGGAAGCCCTGGCGCGGACGGCGGAGCGGCTGGGACTGACCTGCGGGAGCATCAGCGGCACGAGCCGCACCGGCTGGTCCACCGGCCTCACCCGGACGGGCGCCGAGGCCGCGTTCCTCGAGGACATCGAGGAGCACGCCCAGGCCGCCGTGCGGGTCGGCGCGCGGAACCTCGTCTGCTTCGTCGGACAGGTCCAGAAGGACATTCCCTGGGAGATCCAGGAACGGCAGATCGTGGAGGGCCTGCGGCGGGCCGGCGACCGGGCGGAGAAGTACGACGTCTATCTCTGTCTCGAGCCGCTCAACCCCGTGGAGTCGCCGCAGATGTCCGTGCTGTCGGCCCGGGAGGGATTCCGGATCATCGCCGCCGTGAATCACCCGCGGGTCCGGATCGACTTCGACCTCTACCACCTTCAGCTCGGCGAGGGCAACCTCATCAACAACCTCCGCCGGGGGCTCGGCCAGGGCTGGATCCGCTTCGTGGAAATCGGGGACGTCCCCGGGCGGCGCGAACCGGGAACGGGCGAGGTGAACTACGCCAACATCTTCCGCGTCCTGCGCGAGCTGGGCTACGCGGGCTTCGTGGGCCTGGAACACGGAACCTCGTCCACCCCCGAGCACGCGATGCGCGCCGTCCGGTCCGTCGCCGGAGTCTGAGCCGTTCCGCACAGGAATTGCCCATGCAGGGGCTCCGGCCCGACGTAAGTCCTCCGGGGCCAGGACGATGAGCCAATCCGGCGGGTCTCCCGCACGCTGCGGGCGTACGATGATTGTCTCCGCACGCCGCGGTTCCTCGTGGACGCGCATT
>DATLZA010000177.1 GCA_035574235.1 Planctomycetota bacterium
GCGCCGCGTCCGGCGCCGCGCCGCCGGAGGCTCCGAAGCCGCCCGCGCCATCGCTTCCACGACGCGGTCCCGCCGTTCCGTCGACGGCGCCAGCGCCGCCGCCCGCCCGAGCGCCGCCGCCGCCCGCCCGATCGATTCGAATTCGGAACGGCACGCCGCGCATCCCCCGAGATGGCCTTCCGCCCGGCGGGCCGGCTCGACGTCCAGATCCCCGAGCGCCAGCTCGGGAAGGAGCCTGCGGACCTCGGAGCACTTCATGGGCACCCTCCTTGGCGGACCCCTTCGCCGCGGCCGTCCGCCGCCAGCTTCCGGGCCAGTTCCCGAACCGCCTCGTGCACGCGAAACTTCACCGTCCCCACCGGCGCCTTGACGATGCGGGCGATTTCGGCGTACGAAAGCCCGGCGTACACCCGAAGGACGAGCGCTTCGTGCTTGGCCGGGCCCAGCGCCCCGAGCGCCTCCGTCAGGCGCCGCTCTTCCTCCCCCGCCTCCGCCCGGAGCGCCGGACCCGGCAACGGGGACGGCATCGCGTCCCGGAACGAGATCACCCGCCCCCGCTCGGCGTCCGTTTCCGCCTCCAGCGGCATCTCGCGCCGCCGTTTGCGCGCCTTGAGGTAATCGAGCGCCAGGTTCCGCGCGATCGTGAAAATCCACGTGCTCAGGGACGCCTCGGGCCGGAACTCCCCGACCGAGCGGACCACCCGCACGAACGTCTCCTGGAAGAGATCCTCCGCCGCATGCCGCTCGCCGACGAAGCGGTACAGGAAATTCACCAGCGGCTTCTCCAAGCGCTCCACAAGCTCCCGGTACGCCGCCGCGTCCCCGCGCGCGCATCTCCGGAGGAGGTCTTCCTCCACGTCCATGCGATTCTCCCGATCGGGCACCTTCCGCCTCCTTTTAACGCTCTCCCTGATAACGGGTTGGGGGCTGGAAGTAAATGTCGGCAAAACCGGAGCTCCGGCGACATGCCGGAAGGGAAACTCCCCTTCACGTCCGTCTAGGATTATGACGATCCGATGTGTTAGAGTAAGGGCCTGAGCTTATGCCTCGAAACGCGCAGCGGCGTGCCGGAACGGCCGCGGATGACGCGGTCCTCATCGAGCGCAGCCGCAAGGGCGAGCCCGGGGCGTTCGAAGCCCTGATGTCCAAATACGCCAACCTCGTGGGCTCGATCGCCTTCAACATCGTCGGCGACCCCCACGTGGCCGGAGACATCACTCAGGAAACCTTTCTCAAGGTCTATCGAAACCTCGCGCGCCTGGAAGATCCGCGCCGCTTCAAGGGCTGGCTGTGCTCCATCGTCCGCACGACCTGCGTGGACTGGCTGCGCAAGGAACGGGTGAAACCCTGCTCCCTGGAAAAGATCTCCGAGGACGGACTGGAGCCCGAAGGAGAATTCCTGGGAGGCGTCTTCCGGCAGACGTCCACCGAAGTCGAGGAGCTGCGCGAGAAGATCCTTCACATCGTCAACGGACTGCCCCGGATCTATCAGCAGATCATCTTCCTGAGGCACCTCCGGAAGATGACCTACCGGGAAATGAGCGACTTCCTGGGACTGCCCGTGGCCACGATCGAGTCGCGCCTCTATCGGGCGCGGATTATGCTGAAGAACAAACTCATGGATCTTTATCTCTGAGGACTTTTTCGAGCCGGAAGGAAAATCCGATGCCCTGTCCCGAGGACATGAAACTGCTGCTGTCCCGCTACGTGGACGGCGAGCTTTCGCCCGAAGAGCGCGCCCGCGTGGAAGAGCATGTCGGCGGGTGCGGGGAGTGCCGGGAGCTCCTGGCCCTCTTCCAGCGCCACGAGAACCTCCTGGCGGACGCGCTTTCGGCCGACGCCTTCGGCGACGCGGTCGTGGCCTCCGTGATGGCCTCGCTTCGCAAGGAGGCGCCGCCGGTCGCCCGCCCCGTGGAGGAAGGCCTGGGAGACTGGCTCCGCGCCCGGCCGGTCGTGCCGCTGGCCGCTGCGGCGCTTTTCGTCGTGGGCCTGGTCACCCTTCTGAGCATGACCCATGCCGCGCGCGTGGAGGCGCTCAAGCAGTCCCTCCAGGAGCAGGTTCAGGCGGCCCGCGAGGCGCGCGAGGAAACTCTCCGCCTGGCCCGCCAGTTCCAGGAGCAAGCGGAAATGACGTCGCGGCTCTCCGACGAGCTCGCCCGCGAGGCGCGCGACCGGCGCACCGACGAGATCCTCCGCGCCGCGCGCGAGGGATCCGTCCTGGGCTACGTGGACCCCGAGGGGTACGCGCACCGCCTTGTCGTCAAGGCCCGCTTCGACGGGGGCCGCTTCTCCGGCTACAACGTGTACCGCCGCAACGAGAAAGACCGCGACGACCGGTTCGTGAAGCTCAACCCGGAACCGCTCAAGCGGCCCGAATTCGAGGACCGCTCGGCGCGCCCCGGCCAGGGCTACGTCTACAAGTTCGAGGCCCTCCGGCCGGATGCCGACCCGGTCGAATCGGTCCCCGTCTTCATGCGCCTGCCGGCCGCCGGAGATCTCGACCCCGAGCGGACGGTCCGCATCGTCTGCGAGGAACTGGCCGCGCCCAAGGATCTGGCGCGCTTCCGCCTGGAGCGCACGATCGCGGGCCGCAAAGTAACGCACCGCTTCTACGCGGGCCTCGGCCAGCGGGTCGGCGACCGGGTCCACGTCCCCGGCGTCGGCGAAGTGGATTTCACCACGGACTTCGTCCTGGGGCGGATCGAGGAAGGCACGCAGACTCTCTCGATCACGTACACGGAGCAGCGCTTCGATCCCGACGGAAAGCCGGTGTTCCTGCGCCTGGGCGACGGGATGTTCATCCCGGATACCCGCCAGTACGAGGTGGCCATCGGCGCGCGGGAGAGCCGCCGGGCGGTGCTCCGGCCCGCGGGCTCCACAGACCCGCGGTTCGAACGGGCCGTCTGGAAGGACGGCTCGATCCTGGTGCCGGCGCCGCGCTGACCCGCCCGGCTCACTTCGAAGTGAGGTCGAAGACCCCGTCCCAATCCTCCGGAGGCGGGGTCGACCGAAACAACCCGGCGCGCTCCGCGTAGAACCGGGACGGCCCGTCCTCCGGCATCCGGGCCAGCGCCCTCCGGAACCCTTCGAGCGCCTCGGTCCACCGGCGCGCGCGGAAGAGCGCCAGGGCCGCCTCGTATTCGATCAGCGCCGTCTCGTCGAACGGAAGAGGTTCCCCCGCCTCCGCCAAGAGCTCGTAAATCGCCACCGCTTCGCGCTTGCCCACCACCCGGACGCGCCCCAGGTCCCGCGTCCGGAAGCGTCCTCCCGACCGCTCCCGGGTCGCCTCGCTGATGAGGATCGAGGTCCCGTACTCCTTGTTGACCCCTTCCAGACGCGCGGCCAGATTGACCGCGTCCCCCAGCACCGTGTAGTCCGACCGGTCCGCGGCCCCGACGTAGCCGGCGATGGCCTCTCCGCTGTGAATGCCGATCCGGGAGGAGATCCGCGGCAGCCCTTCCCGCGCCAGCTCCTCGTTGAGCGGTCCAAGAAGCGCCCGGCATTCCAGCGCCGCCCGGCACGCCTCCTCCGCGTGCCGGGGCGAGGGCACGGGAATCCCGAAAAGCGCCATAATCCCGTCGCCGAGATACTTGTCCACGTAGGCCTTGCGGCCCTTGAGAGCCCGCGTCATCCGGTCGAGATACCGATTCACGAACGGCACCAGGACTTCGGGCGCCATCCGCTCGGAAATCGACGTGAACGAGCGGATGTCGGAGAAGAAAAACGTCCCTTCCATCTTGCGCGGACGCGCCAGGAGCTCCGGATGCTCCAGGAGGATCGTCACGAGCTCCGCGCTGGTGTTCTTCTCGAGCTCCCTCTGGAGCTTGCGCCGCGAACGCTGCGCCACGAGTTCCTTGTAGGCCGTGGTCCCCGCGAACGCAAAGGCCGCCGCCGAGAGAGGACCCGCCATCGGGAGAACGAGCGCCGCCCCCGTCAGGGCGAACGCCCCGAGCCCCACGATGAGCGCCGCCAGCCCCCCGAGCGCCGCCGCGCTGGCGACGGAACTCCCGTAGGTCACCGCCAGAGTCGCCGCCACGCCGGCCCCCAGGACGAACGCGAACTCCACCCCCCGCGAAACCCGCCCGAGCGCCTGGCGCGTCAGAACCATGTTGGCCACGTTCGCCAGCACGTCCATTCCCGGGGTCGATTCCCCCAGGGGCGTGGGATGGAGATCCCCGCTCGCCGTGCTGGCCGACCCGATCAGGCAGACGCGCCCCTCGATGAGCGGGCGGAGCTTCTTCTCCAAAACGTCGGCGTCCTTCAACCCCGCCACCTGCGCGCGCCAGCCCGCCAGCGCCTGCTCCGAACGCTCGCGGATCCGCGGACTGGAGATTCCCGCCAGGCTCGCCTCGATGCGGCCGATCTCGGCTTCGAACTCGCGGATGATGCCCCGGCGGATCTCGTCCATCCGGGCCTCGATCGCCCGCGCCTCCTGCGGAGCCAGATCCTCCTGCCCCGCCAGCGCCGTCCGCAAGCGGTCGCTCAACCGGAGGTACTCGTCGCCGCCGAGGGACGCCCGCGCGGCGTCGTCGAGCTGCGCGAGCGTCCGGCGCACCGTGGCGTCGAGCGACTCGTAGCGAGCCTCGTAGTAGCTGAGAACCAGCAGAAACGGAACATGGGCGAACGGCAGTTCCCGGGCGTCCCGGCCCCGGCGACGGTGGCGATTCCCCGCCCAGTTCACCAGCAGCCGGCCTTCCTCATCCAGCGGCAGAGAAAACGCCCAGTCCCCGCACCGCAGCGTCAATTCCCGGGGCCGCAGGGTCGCCTCGACCGGACCCTTCCCGTCGGACAGGAGATGAAGCGCGCTTTCAAGCCCCAGGTAGGGATACGCCCGGGCCCCGTGCACGAGATGCGTCCAGGGGCGCCGCATCGTGCCGTCCGAATCGGGCGCCGCGTTCACCAGACCCGCCCCCCGCGCCGCTTCCAGGAACGCCCACGCGGGCGGAACCACGCCGTACACCGGAACCAGGCGGTCCGGAAGACCCTCGACCCGCACGAAGGGACTGATCTCGGCCAGGCGGCGGCGGGCCCGGGCATGTCCGTACGCGTACTGCAGGCGCTTGAGCTCCGCCCGGTGAAGGCGCGGGTCGTAGCCCGGGAGAAAACGGGCCCGCACCTCCGCGAAGGAGGCGCCCGGCCGCTCGGCCAGAAATCCGTTCACCAGCTCCAGCGCCGCCTCGTGCCGCAGCGCGACCATCTCGTCCTCCAGCTCCTTCTCGGAAAGCCCGGCCGCCCGGGCGACCTCCCCGGGCGCCGCGGCGAAGTCCCGGGACAAAAGCTCCAGCACGCGCGCGAAGCGCTCCCGAACCGGCGGGGACAGAGGATCTGTCAGCTCAAAGTGATAGGCCAAAAGGACCTTCCCGGACGCGGCGATCGCGAAGCGCAGCGCCCGGTCGGAAGGCGTAAGGACGCTTTCTCCCGTTTCTTCGTCGAACTCGCCGGGACGCGGGACCGCCATCTTGAATTCGACGTCCAGCGCGATGCGGCGCGCTCCCAGGCGGTCCAGCGCCAGGATCGCCTGGGCGAAGTACTCTCTGGGGAGGGGCCAGCGCAGATCGCGGAACGTGCCGTCGTCCATGTCCACGAGCACGATCCGGTCGGATTCGCGAATCGGGGGTCGAAGCCGGAAAGCGGCGTCCAGCGCGGCGTTTTCGGCTTTCTGGGCCAGCGGCGCGCGCGCGCCGAAGGCGCCCGCCACGACCAGGGAAATCGCGGCGCCGATGAGAATCCCCGGTCGGGGGTCGCCCCGTTCGGCGGCCCGGCTCACCTGCCGGCGCCAGACGCCCAGCGGGTTCACGCGCCGGCCGGTCTCCGCCGACGCGCCGAGAGGCGAACGATCAGCAGCAACGCCGCCGCTTCGGCGCCGAGCAGGCCGCACGAAGTCCCCGCCGCCGAACCGTCCCCCCCGGACCCCGCCGGAGGCGGCGCCGGCGGCATCTCCTCGGAACCCGCGAGCGAGGCACTCCCTTTCGGTGAGGGCACCGGATCAGGCTGGATGTCCGTCGAATTAAAGATGAGATACAGAATTCCAGGGGTCCGATTGTAAACGAAATATCCCCGCCCGACGAGCAGGTCCGTCACAGGGGAATAGCTCCGCCCGTCCCACGCGTAGGGCGAACCGATCCAAGCCGTGGCGCTCCCGGTGCTGAGGGGGTTGGGGAGCGCCCCGTCCGTATCGACCAGAACGTCCGACCAGCTCATGAGCGTCATGTTGTTCGCACGATCGAAAAACGGCTGGGAAATCTGGTTCCATCCCGGCTCCAGAGGCAGCACGAACCTCCCCCCCACGCGCGTCGCCACGGGCGCGAAACAGTCCGGCGCGCTCACGTCGAGCACCGTCGCGGCCTTCCCCAGCGCCCAGAAGGATTCCCCCGACAAATCGCAATGCCCCGGCAGCTCGACCAAATCCCGATATCGACCGCCCCGCCAGATCAGCACCCGGTAGAGGGCGGGATTATAGGGACCCAGCGCGTTCTCCAGAACGGACAAAAGCTCCTGCACCGTGCAATACTGGGGAACGGAACGCAGCTGGTATCCCGATCCCGGTCCCGGAATCGGGACGGAATCCGCAAAGGACGTCCCGTCCGAAACGGTGTAGCAATCTCTCAGGATATCGCTGGGGCGAACGCCGTTGTCCACCTCGACGGAATAAACGCCCGGCGTCGTCCCGGCCGGGACCACCGCCTGCACGAGGCCGGAGTGAACGAAGGCGACGGCAAGGGAGGTGAACGCGCCCTGCACATCCCTCAGCCCCACCTGCGTTCCTGCCGTAAAGTTGCTCCCCTCGACCCAGAGAACGACATCGCCGGCGTTGGACCCTCCGCGCGGGCAAACGCGCACCACTTCGGCCGGCGCCGGGGTCTGAGCGAACGCCGCGGAGACCGCGGCCGCCTGCAGCGTCGCGGCCGCCAGAACTCGAATCGTCTTGTTCACGGACCTCTCCTTTACGGGCTGGGCGGCGGAGGCGGAGGAAGCGGAATCGAGGGCGGCCCCGAGAACGCCCCGCTGGCCGGCCGCCGGGGACTGACGACTTCGAAAGGCGGCACGAGGAAGGGGTCGATCGGATTGGCCCCCAGGTCGAAAATCGAGATCCCCAGCTCCTCCGGCCGGCGCCCGAAGTAACCCCAGGCCTGCCAGTGAAAGTCCACGAACGCCAGTTCCCGGTCGCCCAGACCCCAGTTCGTCACCCGCCCGCGATCTTCCACCGGGAACGCCAGCCGAAGCAGATCCGTAAGGTGCTCCCAGTTCCCCGAGGACACCTCCAGCGCCACCCACCGGCTGCGTCCCTGGCGTGCCGGCGCGCGGACGATGCCTTTCGACCCGGAGACCGACGTCGTCGAATTCGGCGCGGCGACTCTCATGTCCGCCTTGAGATCGCCCTTCTGAATGTCCACTTCGATCGCGCCGAACTTGAGCTGAACGCCGGCGTTGACCGCGGAACCGGAGCGGGCCAGTTCCTCCACGCGGGCCTGCGTGAGCGACCGCACTTCGACCGTCAGGCTTCCCGCCGTTCCCGGGGCGCCGTGAAAAAGAAGCGTGGCGGACGAGGCGACCGCGGTGCAGATCTCCGAGCCCTTGCGAAGCTTCATGTCCCGCGCCGCCGGCACCCAGTCCTTGTCGTCGGGACGTTTCACGTCCACCGCGCCTTTGAGCGCCACGATCGTGGCCTCCAGCTCGCGGACCTGGGGCGGTTCCTGCGCCTCCAGGCGCCCCGCCGCCGCCAGAACCGCCAGCACGACCATCCGCTTCGACTTCATCGCCCTTACCTCCCCGACGGGATCGCGGCTCCGCGCTCGCGGTAGTGTTCGGCGTTCGTGATCACGTCGATCAGTTCCCGCCCGGAAACGTATTCGTCCGTCGTGCCGCCGGAAAAGATCCCGAGATAGACGCATTCCCGGAAGGCGTACCGCCGGCTGATCCCGAAAATCCGCATCGTAAGGCCGCCGCGGATGTCGAGCGCGCGGCAGAGCATGTAGGCCACCGTGCCCTTGGTCACCGGGTCGGAGGGCTGCAGCGCCCAATCCGGATCGATCAGACCGCGCTCCAGGAGTCCCCGTCGAAGAACCTCGAAGTCTCCGCCCTCGTGGCGGCCCGAAGCCAGCGAGAGAACCATGCGGCCGGCGTCCTGGTACGTGGCCCGGTCCTGCTCGAAGAGGCGCCGGACATATTCCGTCCGGGCCTCGCGCCGTTCCGCCGGGGCGCCCTCCTGGAGCGCCCCCGCCGGAACCGCCGCGGCCAGCGCCGCCGCGATCGAAACGCCCCAACCCTTCATCGGAAAGCCCTCAAAAGCTGTACGTGACGGAGGCGCCGGCGAAGTCGCGCGGATCGTCGTCCGCGTAGGCGTCGCCCGGCCAGAAGCGGCCGAAATGAAGCGCCATGCCGACGTCCGAAAAAACCCGCCAGCGGAGAAAGAGATCCAGCTCCCGCCCCACGTCCCGCTCCGGAAGCGCCGCCCGAGGATCGGAGATGGCGCCGGACGGTTCGTCCTTCCAATATCCGTAGACGTACATCCCGACTTCAAGCACCCGAAACGCCTCCACTCCGACCAGCGGGCGCAGCGAGCCCCCGAATTTCAGGATGTGAAGGTTCGAGACGCGCGGGAAGAGGGAAAACCCCGTGTGAACGTACCCGAAGGCGAGGAATCCCTCGTCGTCGGTCCCCGCCTGGTTTCCGGCCGCGGTGTCGGTCACGCTGGCCCGATCCGGATCTCCCGAGCCGAACAGATACTCCAGCGCCAGGTAGGCCGACGTCGGAGAATTGAATCGATAGTCGACGGTGGCCAGAAGGGCCCACGCGCGGATGTCCTCCTCCTGGGTCGTTCCCGCGGCGACGCTCGTGCCGAATTGGAAAATCCCCTCGGCGGAGTAACCCAGCCCTCCGGAGAGGGTCCCGCGGGCCCCGAGCCCCACATAGCGGGCGTTGTAATCCCAGTCCTGAAGGGGATTCTCGGGGTCCTCGTCGTTGAAGTCCCGTTCCACCAGGGCGACGACGTACGCCCGCTGGTAGGCCGCCGGAAGGTAGCTCACTTCCACGGCGGCGAAGCCGCGCCGGCTGTCGTCCGCGTTGGGAAGCGACCGATCGATGTCGTCGTCGTGAGGAAGACTGTGGGCCAGGAACCCCCGCACACCCCAGCGCCCCGCCGCCCAGCTGGCGTGAGCTCCATAGGCCACGGCGTTGAAGAGAAGTCCGCGTCCCACCGTCAGAAACTGGCGGCCGGCCCGCACGACGAATTCCTCGCCGTCGCCGCCCCAATCGGCCTGAACGAAGGCCTGATCCACCCGAGCCGCGTGCGTGCGGTCGTCGTCCTCTCCTTCGAACTGGTCGCCCGAGCTGAAGTCCACGTGGTCGGACTGGAGCCGAAGGTAGGCGGTGTAACGCCGCTCGATCGTCAGCTCGCCCCAGAGCCGCAGGTCGTAATAGCGCAGGGTTCGGTGCTTTTCGAAAGGCTCGTCGTCGAGACGCACGAACTCCGCGTGCAGCCAGCCGCCGATCTCCCAGAGGATGGACTGATGGACGTCCTCGGGTCCCCGGGGCCGATCGTCCATGACCCGGCGGCGCTCTTCCTCCAGGAAGGGCTTATCCTGAACCTGGGCCGCGGCGCTGCGGGGAAAAAGAACCCACAAAAGAAGCAGGAACACCCCTCCGGCAGGACCCCTCCTCACCTTCCCTCCCTAACGAATGAAGTATTCATTATCCCGTGCCTCAGGCGCGAGTCAAGCGCATTCGGCCTTTGACCGGGCCCTCGAGGGGCGGCTAAACTGAAGAGAGGGGTGAGACACGCCATGCGGGCGCTGCCGGGCGCCCTTCTCCTGCTGATCCTCTCGTGCGAGCCGTCCGCCGCGCCGCCGGGCCCGCTCCTTCTTCCTTCGGCGCGGGCGGTGAACATTCCCCCTGGCGCCCCGGCCTTCGCGGTGCAGCGCGTCTACGACGGCGACACCCTGACCTTGGCGAATGGACGCAAGGTGCGCCTGCTGGCCGTGGATACGCCGGAACTGCGGGGCCAGGACGGCCGCCCGGAGGAGGGCTCCCGCGAGGCGCGCGACTTCGTCCGGAATCTGTGCGAAGGCCGGGAGGCATGGCTGGAATTCGACGTCGAGCGGGAGGATTCCTACGGCCGGTGGCTGTGTTACGTCTACGTCCGGACGCCGCAGGGAGACCGGATGGTCAACGCGGAGCTGCTGCGGGCGGGTTTGGCGCGGTACTACACGCCCGGTCCCGTCAACCTCCGGCATGCGGAATTTCTCCTGGCCTGCCAGCGGGAGGCCCGCGAGGCGGGCCGGGGCACGTGGAAGGATTACGTCCTGGCCCGGGACAAAGCGGTGGTCGTCACCCGCACCGGCCGTGCCTACCATCGGCGCGACTGCGAGACGCTGCGGACCTCGCGGGAGCTGAGAACGGTCCGCCTGGAGGAGGCCCTGGACCGGGGACTGAGCCCCTGCCGGACCTGCCGGCCGTAGCCGCGCCACTTTGGAGTGCAATCCTCGCCCTCATTTGCTTTAATAGCGCCTCGCCATGACCGACCTTTACCTCGGCATCGATCTCGGCGGCACGAACGTCAAGATCGGAGTCTGCACCGCCCAGGGGGAGACCCGCGGCAGCGTCTCGATCCCCACGGAGGCGGCGAAGGGCCCCCAGGACACGATCGCGCGGATGGCGGCGGCCGCCCAAAAGCTCATGGAAAAGACCGGCCGCGCGCGCGCGTGCGGCTCCGGCGTCCCCGGACCGCTCGACCTCGAACGCCGCACGCTCTTCCGCGCCACCAACATGCCGGGATGGATCAACGTCCCCTATCCGAGCCTTCTGGGCGAGCGTCTGGGCATGCCGACCTTCATGGAAAACGACGCCAACTGCGCCGCCTGGGGCGAATACATCGCCGGCGCCGGACGCGGCACGCGGAGCCTGGTGCTTTACACCCTGGGCACGGGCGTCGGAGGCGGAATCGTCATCCACGGCGAGCTCTGGGTGGGCGCCAGCGGCGCGGCGGGCGAGCTCGGCCACATGACGATCGACCCCAACGGCCCGGAATGCGGCTGCGGCCAGAAGGGATGTCTCGAGCAGTACGCCTCCGCCACGGCGGTCGCGCGCCGTTGGGGCAAAGGAAGCGCTAAGGAATGCTTCGACGCGGCCCGGAAAGGCGATCCCGAGGCGCTCGCCGTCGTGGAATGGGCTTCCGAAGCCCTCTCGATGGGCTTGGCCAACATGATTCACGTCCTTCACCCGGACATCATCGTCCTGGCGGGAGGCATGGCGCAGGCGGGCGACCTCCTCGTCCGCCGCGTCCGCGAAGGCGTCCGCCGCCGGGTCTTCCCCGTTTTCGTGGAGAAGATCCGGATCGAATCCTCCAAAGTCTCCGGCGACGACGCCGGGTGGCTGGGCGCCGCCCTGTGGGCCGCCCGCAAGCTCGAAGACAAAGGCATCCGCGAACCCACTTCCGGATCGTGCCGATAGTTTCCGTCCCCCGGCCGTCAGCCTCCCGAAAGCGCTCATGGTGGACATCGAAAAAATCCGCAATTTCTGCATCGTCGCCCACATCGACCACGGGAAATCGACGCTCGCGGACCGCATCCTCGAGCTTACGGGGACCGTCTCGTCCCGCGAGCTGCGCGAGCAGTTCCTCGACTCCAACGCTCTGGAGCGCGAGCGGGGAATCACGATCAAGGCCAAAGCGGTGGCGATGGACTGGAAAGGATACCGCCTGAATCTCATCGACACCCCCGGGCACGTGGACTTCAGCTACGAAGTGTCCCGTTCCCTGGCGGCCTGCGAGGGGGCGATCCTGCTCGTCGACGCCACCCAGGGGGTGCAGGCCCAGACCGTGGCCAACGCCCTTCTGGCGCTCGAAGGCGGTCTGGAGATCCTGCCGGCCGTCAACAAGATCGACATGCAGACCGCCCAGGTGGAGGAAACCCTCCTCGAAATGGAGAACACGCTGGGCATCAAGCCCCACGAGGTGTTCAAGGTCAGCGGCAAGCTCGGCACCGGCGTGGAAGAACTGCTCGAAGCGGTCCTGACGCTCGTCCCGCCGCCCAAGGGAGACCCGGCGGCCCCCCTGCGGGCGCTCATCTTCGACTCCCAGTTCAACGAGTACCGCGGCGTCGTGGCCTACGTGCGCCTCATCGACGGAACGCTCCGCCGCGGAGACCGGATCAAGTTCCTGGGCACCGGCAAGGAATACGAGGTCGAGTACGTCGGCCTCTTCAAGCCGCACATGGTGGAAGTGCCGATGCTCTCCGCCGGCCAGGTCGGATACCTCATGGCCAACATCAAGACGCTCCAGGACGTCCGCGTGGGGGACACGATCGTCTCCTCGGCGCGGCCGGACGTCCCGCCGCTTCCGGGTTACAAGGAACCCCTGCCGGTGGTCTTCTGCGGCTTCTACCCGACGGGCGGCACGGACTACGAGGACCTCAAGCGCGCTCTGGAGCGGCTGTCGCTGAACGACTCGAGCTTCAAGTGGCAGGCCGAAACGAGCGAGGCCCTGGGGTTCGGATTTCGTTGCGGCTTCCTGGGGCTCCTGCACATGGAAATCGTCCAGGAGCGCCTCGAACGCGAGATGGGGGTGGAGCTGATCCAGACCGCCCCCAACGTCACCTACGAGATCGTGGCCCAGACTCACGAGGGCCCCAAGGTCCTGCGCGTGGACAACCCCGCCAAGCTCCCCGACGAGGGCCTCATCCGCGAATGGCGCGAACCCATGGTCCGCGCCCGCCTGGTCATCCCCGCCGAATCGATCGGCGCGATCATGCAGCTCTGCCAGGACCGCCGCGGAACCTACGAGCGCACCGAATACATCTCCCGCAACCGGGTGATCCTGACCTACAAGATGCCCTTCGCCGAAATCGTCTACGACTTCTACGACAAGCTCAAGTCCCTCACGCGGGGATACGGAACCCTCGACTACACGTTCCTGGGCTACGAGCCGGCGAACCTCTGCCGCCTGCGGATCCTGGTGGCCGGGCAGGAAGTGGACGCCCTTTCCGTGATCGTCCACCGGGACACCGCGGAGCAGAAGGGCCGCAAGATTCTCAAGATCCTCCGCAAGGAGATCCCGCGCCACCTCTTCGAAATCGCGCTTCAGGCCGCCATCGGCGGCAAAATCATCGCGCGCGAGGACATCGGCGCGGTGGGCAAGAACGTCCTGGCCAAGTGCTACGGCGGCGACATCACCCGCAAACGCAAGCTCCTGGAAAAGCAGAAGGAAGGAAAGCGCCGCATGAAGTCGGTCGGGAACGTCGAGATCCCGCAGACCGCCTTCATGGCCGTCCTGCGGTCCGCGGAGGA
The DNA here is from genome assembly GCA_035574235.1 of Planctomycetota bacterium. Lineage (NCBI taxonomy): Bacteria > Pseudomonadati > Planctomycetota > Planctomycetota bacterium. The sequence continues at coordinate 13,282 of DATLZA010000177.1, forward strand.
TGAAAGCTGACCGGCCATTCTTCTGGCGAGCCTCGGACCTTTGTGCTGGAATAGCCGCCCATGACGGAAGCGACCGCCGCCCCCGCGAAGACCGCCGGCCGGGCGGACCTCCTGCGCGCGCATCCCCGCGCCGCCGGAGCGGCCGCCTTCCTTCTCTTTCAGGCCGCGCCCCTGACGGCGTTCGTGGCCTCCCGGTCCGAACCCGCGGCCGTCTGGCGCGGGGTCGCCCTGGCCTTCATGGTCGCCGCGGCCGTTCCGGCGGCCGCCCTGGCGCGGCGCGCCCCCTGGGCCCCCCGGGCGGTCCTCGCCCTGGCCTGGACCCAGATCGTCGCCGTCCTCCTTCACGGCATGTCCGCCGGCTTCGCCTCGCCCCATTTCGTGTTCGGCGGAATCCTCGCGGGAGTCCTCGTGGCCCTCAACGCGCTCGCCCCGCGCCCGGAGGCGTCCCGCTCCGCCCCCCCCGCCGCCGAACGCCCCTCCGAGGCCGTCGGACTCTGGCTCAAGGAGAACGTGGAGGCGGTCGTCGTGGCGTTCATCATGGCGCTCGTCATCCGCTGCTTCTGCATCGAGGTCTTCAAGATCCCCTCGAGCTCGATGGAGCCCACCCTCCTCGGAGACTACACGGAGGAACATCAGCGGGCCTCCGCCTGCCCCTATCGCGACGCTCACCGCCACTCCCGCGGCGGAGACCGCATCATGGTCACGAAGTACTACTACGCCGCCTCGGCCGTCGAGCGCTATGACGTCGTCGTCTTCCGCTTTCCCCTCAACCAGTCCCGCAATTTCATCAAGCGCGTCGTGGGCCTGCCCAACGAAGAACTCAAAATCCACCGGGGCAATCTCTACGTCCGGCCGCTCGGAAGCTCCGAACCCTTCCGCATCGCCCCCCGGACCCTCCGCACGCAGGAGTCCGTCTGGATTCCTCTGACGCCCCCCCGGGGATTCCTGGCCGACCGAGCCTCCTTCGAAGGCCGCTGGAGGCGCGCCCCCTCCGGCGGGTCCCACGCCGACTTCGACGTCCAGCAGGGAGAACTCACCACCCACGAGTCCCCCTCGGGCGGCCGCGACATCGCCTTCGTCTGCGAGCGACCGGGCGGAGAAACGGACGCCGACGATCTGCACCTCGAGTTCGAGTTCGAGCTCACGAGCCCGCGCGGCGAGGTCTTCGCGGAGATCGTCAACGCCTACGGGCGCTTCGAGGTGGTGCTGGCCACCGACGCCGAAAGCGAACTTCGCTGGTACGAACCCGGCAGCGAGACCCGCCGTCCCTCCTCGGCACGGATTCTCCGGGACGCCCGGCCGAGCCTGGACCGCCGGATGCATCTTGCCCTTTCCGTCTACGACGGCCGCGCGGTGGCCCGCGTGGACGGCGGAAAGGCGGAGGAGCTGGAGTTCATCACGACGTTGGACGCCCTCAAGCTCAATCCCGACCCGGACCGCCGCGCCGCCTTCGGGGCGCGCGGAGCCACCTTCCGGGCGCGGTCGCTCCGCCTGGCGCGGGACATCCACTACGAAGGCAAGCAGGATCGCGCCCACGGCCTGGGAGAAGACGAAACCGTCCGGATCCCGCCGGGTCACTACGTCATGATGGGCGACAACGTGGGCAGCTCCCACGACTCCCGCGCCTGGGTCCGCAAGCGCTTCGCGCTGGCCGACGGACGCGTCGTCGAGTGCGAGGGCCAGGAGGAGGACAACTTCAAGGCGATGACGAAGGAAGCCGTCATGGCGCGCTACGGGCTGAAGAGGCTTCCGGACAAGATCGTGGCGGCCGACACGTACGGGGTTCCCTGGGCGCTCTACGACGAAGATCCGGGGGACCTGCGGCCCGGCCTCCCCGCCGGCGTCCTCAGGGAGCGCCTGCCCGAGGAGCCTTTCCGCACGATTCCCGAGAAGTTCGTCGTGGGCAAGGCGCTCTGGATCTGGTGGCCCCCCGGCCGCTGGTTCCGGCTGATCCGCTGAGCCTCCGCCGTCACAGATAGCGGTTGACGAAATAGACCAGCGTCCCGCCCGCCCCCAGCACGAAGGTCAGCGTGAGGAAATTCGAGACCGTTCGGCGCAGGATGCGGCGCGCGTCGTCCGACCGGCAGGCCTCCAGCACGAGAAGGATCGTCAGGCAGATCGGAACGTAGAGAAAAAGATAGCTCACGCCTTTCACGGACCCGCCTCCGAAGACTTCCCTTCCGCCGCCGGAGCCGCCACCGCGGGCGCGGGCGTCCCCTCCGCCGAGGGAGCCGCGTCCGGCCGCCGGGGAACCGGCATCTCCAGAACGTTCAGCATCAGGACCACGTTCAGGAGCCCCGCCACGCAGACGTAAAGAAGCCCCGGGTCGTACCAGCTCGGCGGCAGGTCCTCCCTCGGAAACGCCCGCTGGTCGGCCAGGAGACGGCCGACCAGAAACGTGGCGCCCGAGCCGTACTGGCCCACGTAGTAGAACGGGTTCTCGTCGAAGGCCACGGCGCGGAAACCCACGATCCACAGGCCGAAAAGGTACGTGGCCCCCAGCAGGAGCAGGAAGAAAAGCCCCTTCTTCCACTTCCCCATCGCGACGTGCCCCGCCCCCGGCAGAAGCCAGGCCAGGACGAACGCCGCCGCGCGCCGGGGCTCTTTCCGGGAGGCCACCCCGACCAGGGCGAAGGCGGCCCCCGCGGCCAGGAGCACCATGCGCCATTCCTCGGCGGAACTCATGTCACCATGCGGAAATTGGCGCCCAGATACTTCTCGCGCACCACGGGGTTCTCCACCACCTCCGCGGGCGGGCCGAAGGTCAGAACCCGGCCGTCGTTGATTATATAGGCGCGATCCACGATCCGCAGCGTTTCGCCGACGTTGTGATCCGTCAGAAGCACCCCGATCCCCCGGCGGCGGAGCTGCTGAATGAATCCCTGAAGCTCGCTCACCGCGATCGGATCCACGCCCGAGAAAGGCTCGTCCAGAAGGATGATCGACGGATTCGTGATCATCGCCCGGCAGATCTCCAGCCGCCGCGTCTCGCCGCCCGACAGCGTGAACGCCCTTTGAGGAGCCAGGCGCGCCAGCCCGTACTCCTCCAGCAGCCGCATCGCCCGCGCGCGGCGCTCCCGGCGCGGACACCCGCACGCCTCGAGGATCGCCAGGAGGTTCTCCTCGACCGTCAGCCGCTGGAATACCGAAGGCTCCTGTGGAAGGAATCCCATCCCCCGGCGCGCGCGCTTGTAGATCGGCAACCGCGTGACGTTCTCGCCCCGGAAGAGGATCCGCCCCGCGTTCGGCCGCACCAGTCCGATGACCATCCGAAACGTCGTGGTCTTGCCGGCGCCGTTGCGGCCCAGAAGGCCCACCACCTCGCCCCGGTCCACCTCGAGGCTGACGCCGTCGACGACCTTCCGCGGGCCGTACACCTTCGTGACGCCGTCGACCTGAAGAAGGAGAGGCTCGTTCATCGATCGGAAACCGGGCGGCGCCCGGCGCGCCTATACCCTACCTGAAACGCCCCGCCCGATCCACCGCAATCAGGACCTTACCCCACGCCCAGAAGCGTCTCCGCCGCCGGCCGCCCCGCCCACCCCGGCGGCAGGCCCGCCAGCTCCGGATCGCGCTCCACCCAGGCGAAAGCGTCCTCCCGCGCCTCCTCCAGGATCCGCAGGTCCTCCGCCGGCCGCGCCGCCCGGAACTCCGGAAACCCGCTCTGACGGGTCCCCAGCGCCTCTCCCGGACCCCGCAGCCGCAGATCCGCCTCGGCGATCCGAAAGCCGTCGGACGTGGCCACGAACGCGTCGATCCGCTCGTTGCGCTCCCCGAAAAGAATGCAGTACGACTCGTGCGGACCCCGTCCGATCCGGCCCCGAAGCTGATGGAGCTGCGCCAGCCCGTAGCGGTGGCATTCCTCGATCACCATGAGGGCGGCGTTCGGAACGTCGATGCCCACCTCGATGACGACCGTGGAAACGAGGATCCGCGCCCTCCCGGACCGGAAGGCCTCCATCGCGGCCTCCTTTTCCTCCGGACGCATGCGGCCGTGCAGGAGCGCCGCCTCGAACTCCGGAAATTCCCGGCGGACCTCCTCGTACTTGCGGACGGCCGAAGCCAGGTCCGCGCGCTCCGATTCCTCGATCATCGGACAGACGAAGTAGACCTGGCGCCCTTCCCGCAGCTTCCGGCGGATGAAGGCGTACTTCGCGCGGCGCCCCGCCGCGGGGACGTAGAGCGTCACGACCTCGCGCCGGCCGGGCGGCCGCTCGTCCAGCACCGTGACGTCGAGATCGCCGTAGAGGGTCAGCGCCAGCGTCCGGGGAATGGGCGTGGCCGTCATCACGAGAACGTGCGGCCGCGTCCCCTTGCGCCCCAGCGCCGCCCGCTGAAGCACTCCGAACTTCTGCTGTTCGTCGATCACCACGAGCGCCAGATCGCGGAACCGCACGTTCTCCTCCAGAAGGGCGTGCGTCCCGACGACCAGATCCGCCTCTCCCGCGGCGATCCGCCCGAGAAGCTCCGCCCGGCGGCGCGGCGGAAGGCCCCCGGCCAGGAACGCCAGCCGCACCCGCGACCGCTCCAGAAGCCGCTCCAGGGTCCGGAGATGCTGCTCGGCCAGGACCTCCGTGGGCGCCAGGAGCGCCGCCTGCGCGCGGTTCCCCACGGCCGCCAGCAGGGCGTAGGCGGCCACGACCGTCTTGCCGGATCCCACGTCGCCCTGGAGAAGACGGTTCATGGGCGGCCCCGCGGCCAGGTCCTGCCGGATCTGCCGCACCGCGCGCTCCTGCGCGCCGGTCAGCTTGAACGGAAACCGCCGCCGGATGCGGAAATCCATCGCCTCGGAAACCCAAAGCCGCCGGCCCGGCGCGCGCGCGATCGAGCGCCGCGCCAAGGCCAGCCGCAGCTGGAGCGCGAAAAACTCCTCGTAGGCGAACCTCCTCCGGGCGCGCTCCGCTTCCTCGGGCGATTCGGGCCGATGAATCGCCCGGAGCGCCTCGCCCATCCCCGGCAGGCCCCGCCGGGCCCGCACCTCGTCCGGCAGAGTCTCCGGAATCCGACCGGCGGCGACCTCCAAGGCTCGCTCCACAAGGTCCCGCAGGAACCGCCGGCTCAGGCCGTCCGGCGTCGGATACCCGGGCACCAATCCCGCCGCATGCCGGGGCTCCCGCCCGTCCCCCAGGATTTCGAATTCCTCGACGGCGACCCGGGGGCGTCCGTCCGGCGCGGTCCGACCGGCGGCCACCACCTCGCTTCCGATCCGGAACTCCCGGGCCCGGTACGGCTGCCGGAACCAGACGAGCACCGCCCTTCCCGACGGGTCGCCGACGTGCACCTCGAGCACGGGGATCCCTCGCCGGGCGGACCGGTAGGAGCGGACCGCCGTCACGACGCCCTGGACGGTGACGGCTTCCCCGGCCGGCAGCCTTCCCAGCGGCACGCACCGGCGGCGGTCGTAGTAGCGCGAAGGAAAGTGGAAGAGAAGGTCCCGCAGGGTTCGCACGCCCAGGCGGGCCAGGAGCTCCGCGCGGCGCGGTCCAACGCCCTCGAGGAACTCGACGGGCGTCCGGGCGGGATCCTCAGGCGTCACGGTTGAGTTCCGCCAGGAGCGTCTCGAGCGGAATTCCGTGGTAGCGCGCCGCGTCCGCCAGCGTCTCCACGTCCGCCGCCACGCACAGCTCCTGTCTCCGATCGACGCACTTGAGCCCCAGGCGGCGAAAGACGGCCAGCACACGCTCGCCGCGCTCCAGAGCTTCGCGGATGTTGGTCCCCGCGTCGAAGCGGACGGGCTCTCCCATGCGCGCCCAAGATAGCATGCCGGGACCGGCCGGGCCAGCCCCTGCGGCCCGATTTCCCGGGACAGGAATTGCCCATGCAGGGGCTCCGGCCCGACGTAAGTCCTCCGGGGCCAGGACGATGAGCCAATCCGGCGGGTCTCCCGCACGCTGCGGGCGTACGATGATTGTCTCCGCACGCCGCGGTTCCTCGTGGACGCGCATT
>DATLZA010000178.1 GCA_035574235.1 Planctomycetota bacterium
CCCCGCCCCGCCCGCACCAGGCCCCCCACCAGATAAATCCCCAGCTCCCGCGCCAGCGCCGAAAGAAACGCCTCCGTCTCCCCCCCTTCCCCCTCCGCGATCCCCGCCGCGTTCATGCTGAAGCCCGTCGCGAACATCTCCGGAAGCGCCACGAACGCCCCCCGCGGAAGCCCCGCCGAACGAAGCAGCGCCCCCGCCCGCGCGAAATTCGCCCGCTTGTCTTCCCACGCCGGATCGAACTGACAGGCCGCGACGTGCATCCCTACGCCCCTCCGCAGATCGCCCGAATCCCCTGCGCCAGACGCCCGATCCCCTCCGCCGCCGTGCGGCGATCGAGCGCCCCGTACGCCACCCGGATCGAACACCCCCTCGTCCGCCCGAACGCCGTCCCGGGAATCGCCGCCACCCGGTGCTCCCGGATCAGCCGCTCCACGAGCGCCAGCGGCTCCAGCGACGTCCGCACCCGCACCAGGAAATAAAACGCCCCCGCGGCGGGCGGCGCCTCGACGAGCCCCTTCAACCCCTCGAGCGCCTCCCGCACCACCCGGCGCGTCCGGCCGACCTCCTCCACCCGCTCGCGGCACCACCCCGGCCCCGCCGAGAGCGCCCCCCACGCCGCCCGCTGCGCCGCCACCGTGGGACAGATGAGGTTCGTGTCCTGAATCTTGCGGATCGCCTCCAGGAGATGCTCCGGAATCGCCATGTACCCCACCCGCCAGCCCGCCATCCCGTACGCCTTCGAGAAGGAGTAAAGCGAAATCGTGTGCCCCTCGGCTCCCGGAATCGAACCCGGCGAAAAGGGCCGGACCCCGTCGTACGTGAAGTACTCGTACGCCTCGTCGTGGATGTGATAGATCCCCCGCGCGCGGCACATCTCGTTCACCGCCCGGAGCGTCGCCTCGGGATACACCGCCCCCGTCGGATTGTTCGGCGACACCGTCACCACCGCCCGCGTGCGCGGCCCGATCGCCCGCTCGACGTCGTCCGGACGGAGCTGATCGTTCTCGTCCGTCTCCACGAGCTTCGCCCGCGCCCCCGCCATCCCCACGGCCATCTCGTGGTTGAAGTAGTACGGCGCCGGCAGGATCACCTCGTCGCCCGGATCCGTGACCGCGAGCACCGCCTGGAGGAACCCCATGTTGCCCCCGGCGGTGACCACGACCCGCGCCCCGCGCCCGGCCGGCACGCCGTTCTCCGCGCGGAGCTTCTCCCCCAGCGCCTCGACGAGCGGCGCGATCCCCTCGACCGCCTGGTAGCGGTGGCTTTCGGGATCCTCGACCGCCCGCGCGGCCTCCGCGAGCGCCGCGGGCGGCGGCCCCCAGCCGACCATCCCCTGCCCCAGCGAAACGGTCCCCGGCGTCGCGCGCACGAGATCCCCCACGATCGGAATGATGGGCGCCTGGACCTCCCGCAGCCGGCGCGATTCGCGCATGGCCGGATAGTGTCGGCGCGCGCGGGGAGAGTGTCAAGAACGAGGCTCGACCTCGGCGAACGCGCCCCGCCGCCGCGTGAGGAACGCGAAAAGCGCGGCCGCCGCGCCCCCGAGCGGAGCCGCCACGCCGTAGGGCGCCGCGGAGAAAAGATCCATGACGGCCAGCTGCACCGCCAGGCCGCCCAGAATCCCCAGAGCCCCCAGCGCCGCCGACCAGGGCGCCGGCGGCTTCCGGGGCGCCAGCGCGTCGTGCGCCGCCAGCCCCGCCGGGAAGGCCAGAACCGCCCCCTGCGGCGGCGTGACCCCCGCCGCTTCCACCGCCGCCGCCAGCACGGCCAGGTACGTCGCCGCGCCCGCCGCCCAGGCGGCCGCCCCGCGTCCTCGATCCATCCGATCAGGATGGACGAAGACGCGCCCTCCGCGTGACGCGGATTGCCGCCGCCAGGAAGAAAAGAGCCTCCCACCCGAGCAGCCCGCAGCCGCCGCCCCCTCCCCCTCCTCCGCCCCCGCCGCCGCCCGCGCCCGGGTCGCTCCCCGGAGGCGGCTCCGCGGAAGGCGGCGGAGCGTCCGCCTCCGCCGGCTCCAGGCGATCCTGCGGGATCACCCCCTTGGGGACGGACGGCCCGCTCCAGAGCAGCCGCACCGCCGCCTGGCCCGTGTTGTCGTAGTACTCCAGGCGGATCCGGACAGGGCGCCCGCCCTCCAGGTCGATCGTCCCGCTCCACTCCGTCAGCGGCTGGTCGATCCCCTTGTCGATCACGATCACGTCGTTCACCCAGAGCCGGGCGCCGTCGTTGGAGACCGTGTAGAACGTGTACGTGCCCGTCGCCGGCGGCGTCACGAAGCCCGTCCAGCGCACCCCGAAGCCGTCCTCGTGGATCCCCGGCATCGGAGCGCCCGCGCCCCAGTCGAAATCGACCGTGGGGTCCACGCGCGTCAGGCTCGGGCCCTGAAGATTCCACGTATTGAAGTAGTGACCCAGGAGCCCGCCCGCGCCGGCCGGCGGAGGCGTCGGCGGCGGGGCGGCCGCGTCGTTGTCCCGGATCGCCGCTTCCGCCGTCGCCGGCGTCCCCACGACGTACGCGGGATCCGGCGCGACCGTCAGGACGACCGTCTCGTCTCCCTCGACCGCCGCGTCGTCGACGGGGAGGACCCGGACCGTCGTCGAGGCGGCGCCGGCGGGGATCGTGACGGGGTTCGGGATCGCGGCATAGTCGGCTCCCGCGGCGGCGGTTCCGCTCACGGTCAGGCGCACGGCCAGCGGCGCCGCGGTCGAGCCCGTGCGGCGGACCACGAAGGAACCCGCGTCGGGGCCCTCCTCGGAAGCGGTGCCGTCGTCGGCACTCAGGGTGACGACCGGCAGCCCCGAGCCCTTGACGATCGTGAACGCGTCGTCCACGGCGCCCGTCTCGCGGAGGAATTTCACGTCGAGGCGGTTTCCGTTGAAGTCGAGAACGAGCGACCCGAGGACCGCCTTCCAGGCGTACATGACGGGGTGCCGGCTGATCGTCGAGGTCACCTGGCCGGAGCTGCCGGCCACGACGTAGACGGCGCCCTCGTGCGCGGGGGTGCCGGCGGACTTCCGGTAGGGGCCGTCGCCGTCCTCGCGGCCGTCGCCGCCGTCCTTGATCATCGCGGCGGTCAGCGTGTCCGAGGTGCCGTAGTGGCCGTCGATGAGGAAGGACCGCTGGTAGTTGTGGCTGTGGCCGGCCAGGACGAGGTCCACGCCCGCGTCCTCGAGGATGGGCAGGAAGTTCCGGCGCATGTCGATGAACACGGTCGAGCGGTCGGAGTCGTAGTTGCTTTTGACGTACGGCGGGTGGTGCCAGAAGGCCACGATCCAGTCGGCCACGGCGGCGGCCAGATCGTTCTTGAGCCAGGTCGCCATCGCCCCGGTGGCGGAGCGGTTCGTGTCGTGGGAATCCAGGCAGACGAAATGGATGTTGCCGTAATCGAAGGAGTAGTACGCCTCGGTGCCGGACGGGACGCCGCCGGCCTCGGCGTTCCTGGGGAGGGTGAAGATGTCGTAGTAAGGTCCCGTCTGGGTGGCGGAATCGGCGCTGACGCCGTCGTGGTTGCCGAGGGTGGGCCACAGGACGGACTTCCGAAGGACGGCGGGGTACATGTCGAAGACGGCGCGCTGGTATTCGGCGTCGGTCCCGGAGGAGTAGGCGTTGTCGCCGAGCATGAGCCAGAGGTCGGTGTGGCGGGAGCCGGCGAAGGCGTAATAGGCGTCGCGGACGGCGCGCTGGTTGGAGTTGGCGGTGCCGGGGTCGCCGAGGACCCAGACGCGGGTGGGCTTGGCGGTTCCGGGGCGCGGCGCCGTGATGAAAAAGTGCTCCGCGTCGCCGCCGGCGAGCGTCCCCGCGGGGGTCCCGATCGAGTAGTAGTAGCGGGTGTCGGGCGAGAGTCCCGTGAGGCGGACTTCGTGTTCCGTGCGGGGGGAGGATTCGGAAGCGGAGAGCGTGAGGGAGGAGGGGCCGGCGCCGTACCGGACGACGCCCGTGACGGCGCTCGAGGTGCGCCAGCGGACGGTGACGGCGGTGTCGCTCCCCTGCTGGAGGTAGGGCCCGCGGGTGACGGTTTGAGCCCGGGCGGCGGCGGGCGCGGCGGCCAGGAGGATCGCGGCGGCGAGAACGTGGGAGGTCTTCATGCTGTCCCTCCGGTCTCTTCGGGGATCGAAGAGGCGATGGAGAATGGCGGGATGGCGGCGGACATGTCGGGGGTGTTAGGATGGAAGCGGTGATGAAGAAACGAGGGCCGGCGGCGCTCGGGTTTGCGGCGTCGCTGGGGCTTCTGGCGTATTTCGCGGCCCTTCTGGCGCGGCCGGGGGAGGGCGAGGGGGAGCTTGTCGTCTATTGCGGGGCGGGGCTTCGCGTGCCGGTGGAGGCGGCGGCGCGGGCGTACGAGCGCGAGGGGCTGGGGCGCGTGCGGCTCCAGTACGGCGGGTCGCAGACGCTCCTGGCGGGGATCGAGGCGTCGCGGGTGGGGGATCTGTACGTTCCGGGGGACGATCCTTATGTGCGCCGGGGGCGGGAGAAGGGGCTCGTGGCGGAGATCGTTCCCCTGGCGCGGCTGCGTCCGGCGCTGGTGGTGCGGCGGGGGAATCCGCGGGGGATTCGGGGGCTGGCGGATCTTCTTCGGGAGGACGTGCGGCTGGCGTGGCCGAATCCGGAGGCGGCGGCGGCGGGGCGGAAGGTCGAGGAGGCGCTGGCGCGGGCGGGCCGGGCGGAGGAGCTGCGGCGCCGGGCGGCGGTCTTCAAGCCCACGGTGAACGAGGTGGCCAACGACGTCCGGGTGGGGACGGCGGACGCGGGGTTCGTGTGGGACGCGACGGTGGCGCAGTACAGGGGGGAGCTCGAGGAGGTGGCGGTTCCGGAGTTCGAGGGGGCGGAGGCGACGATTTCGGCGGGGGTGCTTTCGAGCGCGGCGCGGCCGGCGGCGGCGTTGCGGTTCGCGCGGTACCTGGCGGCGCCGGGGAAGGGGCGGGAGGAATTCGCGCGGGCGGGGTTCCGTCCGGAGGAGGGGGACGCGTGGGCCGTGGAGCCGGAGCTTGTGCTTTACGGCGGGGCGATGCTCCGGCCGGCGATCGAGCGGACGCTGGACGCGTTCGAGGCGCGGGAGGGGGTGCGGGTGACGCGGGTGTACAACGGCTGCGGGATTCTCGTGGCGCAGATGAAGGCGGCGGCGCGGCCGGACGTCTATTTCGCCTGCGACGACGACTTCATGAAGATGGTGAAGGATTTGTTTTTCGAGCCGCGGGAGGTGTCGCTCAATCAGCTCGTGATCGCGGTGCCGAAGGGGAATCCGCAGGGGATCCGGTCGCTTCGGGATCTGGGGCGTCCGGGGCTGCGGGTGGGGGTGGGGCACGAGAAGCAGTGCGCGCTGGGGGCGCTGACGAAGGAGACGCTGATCGCGGACCGGGTGTACGGCGAGGTGATGAAGAACGTGGTGGTGCAGGCGCCGGCGGGGGATCTTCTGATCAATCAGCTCAAGGCGGGGTCGCTGGACGCGGTGGTGGCGTACGTTTCGAACGCGGCGGGGTCGGGGGACGTGCTGGAGGCGGTGCCGGTGAACGTGCCGTGCGCGCTGGCGACGCAGCCGGTGGCGGTGGGGCGGGGGACGCGGCACCGGAGGCTGGCGGAGCGGCTGGTGGAGGCGCTGATGTCGCCGGAATCGCGGCGGCGGTTCGAGGAGAACGGGTTTCGCTGGAAGGCGGCGCCTTAGGGGAGGCCGACGTAGAGGTGTCCGTCGTCTCCGAGGCGGACGGGCAGGAGGGGCAGGCGGGCCCAGGGGTTGTAGGGGGCGCAGCCGGTGGTGACGTCGAAGATCCAGGCGTGCCAGGGGCAGGTGAGGAGGGGGCCGTCGCGGGCGGCGGGGTCGAGGGGGCGTCCCTGGTGGGGGCAGAGGGCGCCGGTGCAGGAGTAGGCGCCGGCGGCGTTGTGGAGGAGGAGGGGGATTCCTTCGAGTTCGACGCGGGCGGAGCGGCCGGGGGGGAGTTCGGCGGCCGGGAGGGCGCGCAGCCAGCGGGCGGGCGGGGGGCTCATTTCAGTTGAATTCGGGCCGCGGGGTGCCGTGGGGGCGGCCGCGGCCGCGGTCTTCGGAGAAGTCGTCGTCGATTTTCATGAGCTGGTAGCGGAGGCGGCCTTCTTCGTAGAGGCGGCCGGCGATTTCGACGACGCGGGGGGTGCGGCGGCGGCGGAAGACGGCGCCGAGGGCGGCCAGGAGGGCGTCGTCGGGCCGGCCGGGGGCGGAGAGGGAGATGTGGGGCGGCACGGGGAGGATGCGGCGGGCCTCGGCGTCGCCGGGGTCGTATCCGTGGGCGGCCTCGAAGGTCCGGGCGGCCTCGCGGGCGGTGCGGGCGACGACGAACCAGTCTTCGCAGTGGTCCGGCGTGCGGCACCAGTAGAGGTTCCAGCGGTCCTTTTTCATGGGGGATCGCGCCGGAACTAATTGTACCGCATGGAGGGCCGGCCGGGGGGGGGCGCCGCGGGCTACGAGGCGGCGGCCTCCTCGAAGGCGGCCAGGCGGGCCTGGAGCTTGCCGAGGGCGGCGCGTTCGAGCTGGCGGACGCGTTCGCGGGTGATATGGAGGCGCCGGCCGACTTCGCCGAGGGTCATGGGTTCGCCGTCGTGGAGTCCGAAGCGGTAGCGCAGGATGGCGGCCTCGCGGGCGCCGATGGAGCGCAGGAGGGCGTGGAGCTCTTCGGCCAGGAGGCGGGAGCGGACGGATTCCTCGGGGGAGGCGGAGGGGGCGCGGTCGGGGAGTTCGTGGGCGGCGCCGAGGCCGTCGAGGCTGAGGGCGCGGGAGCAGCGGACGGCGGAGCGGACGTTGCGGGCGAGGCGGCGGCGGGCGGGGTCGTCGGCGAAGGTTTCGTCGGCGGGCTCTTCGGGGTCGGTTCCGGCGCGGCGCTGGAGGGCGTCGTTTTCGGCGTGGCGGAGGCGGGCCACGAGGCCGACCATGTAGGAGGGGACGCGGACGGTGCGGGAGGTGTTGATGAGGGCGCGGCGGATGGCCTGGCGGATCCACCAGGTGGCGTAGGTGGAGAAGCGGCAGTTCTTCCGCGGGTCGAAGCGTTCGACGGCGCGGAGGAGTCCGAGGTTTCCTTCGGCGACGAGGTCGGCGAGGGGGAGGCCGCGGTTGAGGAAGGACTTGGCGATGGAGACGACGAGGCGGAGGTTGGCCTTGATGAAGCGTTCGCGGGCCTGGCGGGCGGCGCGGCGTTCGTTTTCGTCGGGGGAGTCGAGGCGCTTCATGCGCAGGGCGAGTTCGCGCTCTTCCTCGGCGGTCAGGAGCGGGACGTCCTGGATTTCCTGGAAGTACGGGCGGATTTCGGCGTCGCGGGAAAAAGGCGACAGGCGGTCGGACATGGCTTCCCCCTCTCTCTCGAAGGCAACCCTCTCTCCGTGGCGCGGGCCCGGCGCCCGCGCGACCCGCATGAACTATACACGATGATTTATAAAGTGCAAGCACAATTTGCGTTCGGGGGGGGCGCGGAAGTCGGCGAGGGGGGGCGTCCGTGGGGGTCGGGGGTTTTGGGCGGGGCAGCGCTTTGTCTCGGCGGCGGGGGTTGTGCTGGAGGAGCGGCGTTGTGGGGGGCTTATTCCGGCGCGTGTGCGGCGCGGGTTCTCCTGCCTGCCGGCGCTTCTGTCCGCCTCACGATCCTTGGAACCGCGCCCTCAGCATCGGCCTGGGCGCTTGGCTTCAATGGGGCCACGGCTTCGCAGCCGTGGAGATCCGCACGATCAGCGTGCGTACCGCCGAACCGTGGATGGGCTTCAATGGGGCCACGGCTTCGCAGCCGTGGAGATTCGGTGATCTCGACCACGAAGTCGGGGCTCGTCGCGGCGCTTCAATGGGGCCACGGCTTCGCAGCCGTGGAGATCAGTACCGACTCGTGCAGGTGACGGGCGGGGACGCCGTGCTTCAATGGGGCCACGGCTTCGCAGCCGTGGAGATCGTCCAGGCTGGCCATGCCTGAATTGGTGCTGAGAGGCTTCAATGGGGCCACGGCTTCGCAGCCGTGGAGATGCGTTCGGACGCGGGCGCCGATGATGGAAGAAGTGCTGAGCTTCAATGGGGCCACGGCTTCGCAGCCGTGGAGATTACCCGGTACGCAGACGGGTCGATCGAGTGCAGTCTCGCTTCAATGGGGCCACGGCTTCGCAGCCGTGGAGATGACCTACTCCGAGCCAGGCAGGTCCGCCAAAGAAGGCGCTTCAATGGGGCCACGGCTTCGCAGCCGTGGAGATATGGTATTTAAGGATAACCCTGTTTACCCTTGCGTCGCTTCAATGGGGCCACGGCTTCGCAGCCGTGGAGATCCGCCAGATTTCCTACAATCTTGCCAGAATTTGTCATGCTTCAATGGGGCCACGGCTTCGCAGCCGTGGAGATGTGCCGCTTCCTCGATCCGTCGTGCGGTGTCCTCCTGCTTCAATGGGGCCACGGCTTCGCAGCCGTGGAGATGAGGGCCAGGCATGCGAATCCTTTCTGACCCTCGAAGCTTCAATGGGGCCACGGCTTCGCAGCCGTGGAGATCTTGAGAAGCTCGAGAAGCTTCTCGCGCCGGCAGCGGCTTCAATGGGGCCACGGCTTCGCAGCCGTGGAGATCCGTTGCCGTGCGCGGTCCCAGGCTGCTACCGAATTGGCTTCAATGGGGCCACGGCTTCGCAGCCGTGGAGATAGCGCGCACCTAAGCCTGTTTGCAGCATAGGCTCGCGCAGGCGTTCGCGAGAGACGGCTCCGGACGTGGAGCGTCGCGTCGCGCTGCGGCAACAAGCACGCCGCAATGCCTTGAAGTTCATGGACGTCCTTTGTCGAGCACTTTAAGGGAGAGATCCCGGCACCTCGATGCTCGAAAACCGAACCGGCTTTCACCCTCCTCATGCTTCCCGATTGTCAAACAACCCTCAGACCACGATGGCGCCGGTTTCCTCAGGCGGCCGCTGGCATCCCAGTACTTCGAAGCACGTGCCCCCGCGCCCGGTCGGCGGTCCGAGGTCGACGATCAGAACCTGATCCTCGTCCGCTTTGATTATACTCGAGAGCGTTCCCATCAGATTCACCTTCTCCTGCTCGGACAGGTCGCAACGGAAAACGGAGTATTGGAGGGCATCTCCGAATCCCCGCATGGCCTTGAACATCCGCCGCAACCTCTTCGGGTGACGGACGTCGTAGGTGACAAGATACCGATTCCGCACCTCTACCTCGTTTCGAAGGCGACGTACTCCGGAATCTCGCCCGTCAGGACCCGGCCCAGCAGACGCGCTTGTACCTCGAGGACGCGGCGGTAACTTACCTGGTAGCCGAACCGTGGATGCGTCACAAGGTCGTCCATCCGGCGCTCATAGGCCCGAAGCACGGCTTTGCGCCCGTTTTCCGTCAGAGCCCAGGCGTTTCCGCGTCTCAGAAAATCAGAAGATCCGATCTCCTTCCGGTTGATGAGCGTGAGAACCGTCGATTCCGCGATGAGCGGCCGGAACTCTTCCATGAGGTCCAGCGCCAGGGCGGGTCGTCCGTATCGCGGCTGATGATAGAAGCCCATCAGAGGATCGAATCCGACCGTCATCGTCGTCACGGTCAGCTCTTTCGCCAGGACGGAGTAGAGGAAGGAGAGGACCGCGTTCACCGGATCGGTCGGAGGGCGGCGCGACCGGCCGTTGAAATCGAACGTCCGGCACCCCGGGTCGCCCCCTTGCAGAAGCTCTCCGAAGTGAGCGAAGTACGTCCGTGCCGCGGCGCCCTCCAGCCCAAGCAGGGTTTCGAGGTTCGCGGCTTTCTCCGCCGCCTCCGCGAGCCGGGCCAGTTCCGCCAGCGCCGCCGCCGGATCGCCCGCGTGGTTTCTCCGGAGGAGTGTCCGGGAGTTGCGTATTTTCCCGGCCACGAACCGCCGGGCGAGCGCCAGACGGGCTTCCGGATCGGCGGCCCGGGCGTACTGAAGACGCCGCAGCTCGACGTTTTTATGGACGAGGCCCTGGCTCCACCCCTGGAACCAGCCGCCCATGCTGAAGTAGCAGACGGGAATCCCGCGATCGAGGAAGGCGCGCACCGCCTGGGTCGTGATCTGGATGTTGCCGAAGAGGGACACCTGGGAGATGTCCAGAAGCCGAGCGTCCCGCATGAGGGAGCCCCCCTCCCGGATCTCCACCCGTTCGCCCCGGATGCCGACCGAAAGGCCTTGCGTCTGAAGGTAAAGCGGAGCGGCGTCGTCGCGGGCCGGAAAGATGCGGCGCACATCCTCCTCGCCGACGGCGCCCCGAAGGAGCGAGACTTCGTCCGGCAGGCAGATCGGGGCCAGCGAACAGCGGATGCACTTGGGGCTGTTGACGAGGGGCGGCGGGATGGTGCCCTCGCGAGCCATGCGGCGGACCTCCTCCGCGACGGCCAGGCATCGGGTCGTCAGCTCCTCGGTCACCGGAACGGCTACGCGCCGGCGGGATTCGCAGTAGTACACGACGCCCTCGTCGCAGCGGTAGCCGTTTTCGCGAAGGAGGAGCGCCTGCGCGCAGACCTGAACCCGGTCGGCCTCCCACGCTCCTTCCGGCAGATCCGGCGCGCGGCCGCGCTTGTAGTCGACGGGGCTGACGCGGTTGCCTTCTCCTTCGATAAGATCGATTCGGGCGATGATCCCCAGGCGGTCGGACGAAAGGAGAACGGAGCGGGCCGCCACGGGCCGCTCGGGATCGGCCTCCTCCGGGGTGGGCAGTTCCCCACGCTCCTCATCCACCCGGCGATGCTCGAGCTTTCCCTCCACGACGTCCACGTTCTCACGGAATTCGCCCTGGACCCACTCGAGGTACGCCAGACGCGGGCAGTAGACGTACTCGTTCAGAATGCGCGCGGGGACTAGGAGGATGTCCTCGGCGTGCATGCCGTTATCCCCTTGTGCTACTGTCGGGCTAAAACGCCCAGACCGCAATGCCGGCCCGCACCGAGGGAGAGGGGGCCCGAAACCGCTCTTCGAAAGACCAGGCGCACGTGCCAGGCGGGAAGATGCTGGAGATAGCAGGGACGCTTGAAGGCAGATAGAGACTCGGTGATTCCGGAGAACCATGCGGCACGACGTACCTCGACGGAATCAACCGCTTCGGCGTCGATTCCCGCGTGCCGCAGGCATTCGAGCACCAGACGTTCGCGCTTGGCGCGTTTGTTGTCGTCGTAACCGGGGAGAATGACGGGTGTGACGGAAGTCCATACGGTGGCGGCTTCCTCAGAACGGGCCGCGTAGAGGTGAAAGACGTGATCAAAGTCGGGATCATCCGGGCGGACGGGTTCGAGCCGCGCGACCACCGTGCGCGTATGTTCGTCGATCAATTCGGCGCCGGCGAGGCGTTGTTCGATCCAGCGCGCGGATCGGCCGTCGCTTCCGAAGGGTTCGGCGATGAGGGCGCGCCGAATCATGCCGTCGGCATGCGGGTGCCCGATCGAGCGCAAGGGAAGGTAGGAGAATCGCGGGTGATTGTCGTCTTTCCTGCGGCGCTTGGATTCTCCGGGCGGGCCGTGTCCGGCGACGAAACGGAGGGACCATTCCGCCGTACGCCATGCGTCCGGGCTTTCATCGACATCCTCTTGAGCCGCTTTGCACGCGGCGTGCCGCAGCATGGCGGCCACACACGTCGCTCGCCGGCCGGCAAATGCAGCATAGCCGGTATCCTTTTCGGGGGGACGCAGGAGAAACGCTGCGAAGGGACGGACAGGCAGATCACTCGCACGCCGGTACGGAACGGTTGCGAACTGTCGGAGAGGTGGCACCGGTGTGAATACCCCGTTCTGGAGACGGCGAAGGAATGCACCGTGTCGGGCGCTCAGATCGTCGAGGGTTCTGGCTACGGGAGTCCGGAGACCTGGAGCGCCTATTCGGCCCGGGATCCAGCGTTCACCCGCAAGATCCGCCAAACCGTTCGCGTCCATGATGCGGGCGTCCCCGAAGGCGGCGTCAATGCCCCAGCCGAGAGCCACGATGGAACGGGCCATGGCGGCGATGGCTGGTTCATGAAGGCGGGCCTCGCGTTCCCGCACGTCGTCCAGCGGCCAGAGGTAATGGACAGTCTGTCCGCCGAGGAGGTGGGTCGGCCGAAAGGTCTTCTTGACGCGATCTTCGAATGCCGCAAGAGCATTGCCTTTGGCCCATCGGGCGGCTACGAGATCCCCAGAATTGTTGGGAACGTAGTGCGGCACGGCCTTCCCTGGAGCGGCCTCAGGGGCCACGATTGTCGGAGGCGTGACGGAGCAGAGATTCTCCAGCCACTTCAGGGCCGCGACGGGGACATCGCTGGTCAGGGTAATGCCGCCCAGCTGAACAGGGCCGGCCGCGCCAGCCCATCGAGCCGCCGCACCGGCCACCATTGCCTGAAAAAGGCGGAGCGGCGAGGGGGGCCACTCGTTGGGAGCGGTTTCGCCCTTTCCCAGACGTGCATGGCACATGGGCTGCAGGAAGGTTACCGAGATCACTAGGTGACGCGTGGACATAGGGCCCTCTTTCACTCGGCCTTCGGCTTATTGCCCCTTTCGCTTCTTCGCGCCTTTCGACTTCGCCTCCTGCACGTCCTTCTTGGCCAGTTCCTTGCTGAACGTCAGCTGGCGGTTCTTCCCCACCCCGAACTTTTCAGCAGCGGCTCTTGCGAATTCCAGTGCGCCTTCGTGGGATACTTCGAGATTCACCCGCCGGCCGTCGGCGTAGACCGCGACGAACGCATTGTCCATCTTGCGAGCCGGATCGCGCACGAGTATGCAGCCCTGTCGGAGGGAACCGATGAAGGCGCTTGGGTGCGTGAATGCGACCAGAGAAAGACCGAGGATGTAGCGGCGGAGCTTGAGGGAGTCATCTTCCTTGGGCGCCTTCAGAAGGCGGAGAGCGACGAGGTTGAGCGTGGCATCGCGACGGATGCCGCCCCTGGCGATGACGCCCCCGAGTGTTCCTGAAGCGGGATTGTGCACGAAGCCCCGCTGGGCCAACGGGTTTTTCTTGTCGCCCTCGGCTTTGGCCTTTTCGTCTTCGTCGAAAACGTCCAAGGCGGAATAATCTGCAGGAGGGATATACACAGCTCCGCGCGTGAGTTTCCGCACGTTGAAAGCTCGGATGGTCGAGCCCACAAGACGGGGCAGTCTCGCCTGTGTCTCCCGGGAATCCCAGACGCCGAAGATCAGGGAGGTCGGAGCGATCTTTGCGAGCGGATTGTCGTCACCTTTGAGGTGAGATTTGAATGCGGCGTTCAGTTCGCTCGCGAGCTCGGTGCACCGCGTGATGGCGTCGCCGGCTCGGTGTCCGACCTCGAGCAGGTTGATCGTTCGTTCGCCTGCCTGAATCTCGACCTGAGGAACAAGAGAGCGATAGGGGTCCTTGGAGAACTCGGGCTCGATTCGATTCGCTTGGGACCCGACCGAATCTATGAGGCAGACGTTTTCGCCGTCGGGGTGGCCATTGAACGGACCGTCGATGTTATAGCCCCCTGGAAACCCATCCCCCGGAGCGAAGGTGGGAGGAAAAACAACCGCGTCCGGTCCTTCGGCCGGCATCAGATATTCACGAATCACGAGAGCGGCAGGCCCGTCCTCCTTCAGCCACGCGTCGTACTTCGTCCACAAGTCACTCATGAGGTTTCTCCTTCTGAATCTCGGATCGCGGGAAGAAATCCCTTTTGCTTTCGTTGATCGGTGCGAAAGGCGTTTTCGAAACGGTAAGCTTCGCCTCCAACGCCGGGAAGAGCGCCACACGCCGCCGTCGCGGCGACGATGGGGGGAAGCGGCACGGTCCAGGTGCGATAAGCGAACACGCGGGACCCGACGGGCTTGGGTCGGAAGCGCTGAAGACCAATAAGTGCCAGGAACTCCACGGCCGGATAAGCGGCGCTCTCCATCTTAACCCATCGGGCCTTGACCTTTCCCGACCCCTGCGCAGAACCCTCGCGCAGGACGGAAAGCTTGTTCGCGCTGAATCCCTGGTCCAAGGGATGCGCACTGGATGCTCTGGCACTGTCGAAGTAGAAGGGCTCGGCTTTTTCGACAGTGCCTTCGTCTTCCTCGATGTCCTCGTCCTCGTCGTCCTCCTCGTCGGCGGGACGCAGGACACAGGCGTACTCGAAGGGATACGGTTCGGCGAACGCTTTCTCGCATTCGGCGAGGGCGGCCGCCGCAATTCGATATACTTGCATGCTGCCGGCCAAGGTTTTTGGAACGTTGTCGCCATCGGCCTGTTTGCTGGATGGAATCGAAGTCCGGCGGGTTTTCTTCGCCCGAGTTTTCTGAGCGTCTTCTTGGTCTGTCTCCCACCAATTCAAGTGGAGGTCGAAAGGGGAACCGATGAGGATCGGTCCTGACCTCAACAACTTGCCGAGCCCCTTGCGTCTGGACTCCTGGTCCTCGGGAAAAGGCCGTTCCTCCTTCTTCGCCCGGCGTTTCAGGAGCTGGAGTTCATCCAACTCAGCTTTCTCTTCGGGAGTGAGGGCCCCTTGCAGACCCGCCTCGGTAAGCCGGCGGATCAGGATCAAGGGGCTCGCGTCCTGCGGCGTACCGGAAATCTCGAAGCGATCATCGGAGAAATGTCCTTCGGCATTGGGCCAGAGCCGATGCGCCAGCTCCAGCAGGCCGCAGCAGGCGAAGAATTGACCCGGATTGGCGCAATCCACCGGTACGGAGAAGCTATATCCGGACGTATTCATGCCGAAGCCTCCACGGTCGGTCGGGCCGCATCATGTCCCGCGGCGGCAGCCTTTGAAGCGGCGATGTCGGCGCAGCGGAGGAGCGATTCGAGCCACGCGAGGCCCCATCGACCGAATCGCTTCTGGAGCCGGGCGAATCGCCGGAAGGTCTCGATGTTGGCGGAAACGTTTTCCCTCGTTGTCGGGGGATGCCGGCCGTCCCGGCCGGAACCTTGGCGGTCGTACGCTTGCGGCTCAAAATGCGGCCGGGCCCAGCCATGATGCGCAGCGATAAGATGGAGGACAAGGTCCCGCTCAGGGTGCTGCCGGATTTCAGCGTCCGTCCTCGCGTCCAGGAGAGAGCCGAACTCATGCCGATAGCCGCCCAGCGTTCTCGGATGGAGGTACCGCTCGGCCTTGGCCAGGATCTCTCCTCCGTTCCGATTGCCGGCGTACGTCTGCCAGATCGGCCGGTCCTTGCCCTTGTCGTGCCAGCGCGCGGCGAGGACAAGTGCCTCCTGGATCGCCTGGGGAAGATCCAACCGGCCAGCTATCGCCGCCATCTGTTCGGCGGTCGAGCGACTGTGCTCTTCCAGCGTCTGGCGCGCGCTGGCCGTCTCGGGATCCTCGGATGCCGACCGTCGGGGGGACACGAACAAAACGAGGTCGACGCGTTCCCCTGTTTCATTCTGATCTTCGCCGGAGGACAGGGGAATTCGAAGCTTTTCGCGCAACTCTTCCGGAGGACCCTCAAGCTCCGTCTCCGGATCAAGGGATTCATAACGGATGTCTTCATGGGAGCTTCTGCATACCCATCGCTGGCGCTTTTCTGGGGATTTAGGCTTTTCGGCAACGTCGGCGGCGGCTCCCTCACTGGCGGAATCCAGCATTCCGCTCGCATTAAGGCCGCCCAGCCGGGGTGGGAGAACCAGGGTGCGAAACGCCAACTCCGTCCCGGACAGGTTCGAAAGACGCTTCCATTTCGCTTTCCCTCGTTCATCGAGCACGATGAGGGGGAAGTCGGCGTCCCTGTCCGCCTGACGATGTCTCTTCAGAAGTTTTTCGAGCTCACGGCTCACGCGTTCGGTCCGGTCCCGCAAACGCTCTTGAGCCTCGATGGGGCAGGCACGGAACCACGCCGCCAGGTCATCTTCGTGAACTTTCGCTTCCGCGAGGCGATCCACCTCCCAGCGCCAGGCGATAAAGGTTTCCGCCGGGTCCTGCGGTGTGAGGCCATGTAGAAAGGGCGCTACTTCCGGCACTCCGGGAAGGTCGTGGACGCTCGTGAGCGACCAGCCGTCGAGCAGGATGTCCGTCAGGGGAAGTGTCTCGGCCTTAGGAGAGAAGGCGGCCACCCGCTCCGTTTCACTCAAGTTGTGGATGAGCCGCCGAAGCGCTTCAGGGCTGGCATCGATGGCTTCGCCCTGCTGCTGGATCTCCTTCCTGAGAATGTTGTGCGTTGCCAAGACGGCCTTTTCAAATTCGGATAGCTTTTCTTCCTTTTCGGGAACCGCGAAGACGACGTCTACCTGAGACTGTCGATCCTTACCCCCGCGCCGATTGACGCGCCCCAAGCGCTGAATCAGGCCGTCCAACGTCGTCAGATCGCACACCATGTGATCCGCATCCAGGTCGATGCCGACCTCGCCCGCGGAGGTACAGATGAGGTAGACGCTGGTTGCCGGGCGAACGCCCTCCATGAAGTGCTGGAGCACCTGGGCCGCCGCGCTTGCCGGCGGCCGTTGCAGCAACTGATCTCGTTCGTGCCCGCGGATCGTGCCGGTCAACACGCCGATCCGTTCGGAGCCTCCGGCTCCCAGCGCCTTCTCGAGGTCCCGCGCAATCTGGCGAACACTATCGGGGGAGCGGACAAAGATAAGAATTCTCGTGCGCGTATCTTTATGTCTGCTCGCAAGCCTGGTGATCTCTGACTCGAGCATCTCCGGCGAAGCCGCGTGTAAATGCAACAGCTTCGAGGCGTGCAGACGATCTTGAACGATGGGATCCTTAAGGTCTTCAGCCTCCAGCGTGAACATCCCCGCGGGCGATCTCCGGGATGTGGCCGACAGTTCCAGGATCCGGATCGGGCGCATCACGCCGCGTTCTCCCGCGTTATTTTTCATTTCCCGTAGCTGCTCGGCCGCAAGACTATGGAGAAGATTTCCGAATGCCGGGGTCAGGTGCGCTTCGTCATGCACGATCAGTGCGTCTTGTCCGATGAGGCCGGCATGATGAGCCCGCAAGTAGCGTCCGTCTCCGTATCCACTGAAAAGAAGTTTGCTGCCCACCATGTCGATCGTTCCCACGATGATCGCGGGACGTGCGGGATCGGCTTTCCATTCCTGATTGTCGGCGAGTTCGCCGCGAAGCGTGCTCACCCCAATGACGTTCTCGCTGGATCCGGTTGCGAACAGCTCCAGTCTCTCCTTGACCCAGGCGAGCGGCGAGGCTTGAGGTTGCCGCAGCCTGCGGCGTATCGTTTCAACGATTTCTGTGGCCTGATCGACCACCGTGCGGCGATCGACGATGTACACCAGACGTCGCGGCAGCAACGGCTTGCACGAGGCACGGTCCTGGAAGACCAGGGCGAGAAGCCAGATGGGAATTACCGAGGTCTTGCCGAGACCCGTCGGAAGGTCGCACGAAGGTGGAACGTCGCCGGTTAGCAGCCGGTTAAAGAATCTCACTTGCCAGCGCAACGGCCGATAGCCGGTCAGAGCTTCAAAGCACGACGGAAAGTCTGGAACGTAGCTCATGGACTCTCCCTTCGTAGCCGACCAAATATTATCGCCAGCGCAAACTTGAGCGACTCCTGCGTCGTCCAGTTGTGAACCCCCTCCTTCACCCCCCCTCAGGGGCCGTTCAGCTCCACGATCCGGCGGCCC